>CAZQKJ010000031.1:1840-18313 GCA_964593315.1 uncultured Granulosicoccaceae bacterium | reverse complement strand
TAGAACACTCGGGATTTTTCATTCAGCAGTAGAGCCCAATGTTATCCAAGTCAACTTTGGTCGTGTAAAACTACCTTTTATAGAGAGTGACAGTACTGGAGAGGGAATTGCCGGTGAAAAAATCTACCACGCACATCAATTCACCGCTTTCAGCGAAGGTGACTTAAGTTTTGCGTACACCAATGCCACTGCTGTCCCTGCCAGTAATGTTTTTGGCTCAGCAGTGTTTGAGGATCAAAACTGTAACGGCTTACTGGACCCTGGCGACTCCCAGATTACAAGTCCACTTTCAATCGATGTGGGTGTCAACCCTGTAGTCTGTATTCTGGATGAGGTCAGCATACCTCCAGGCGCTAATGCAGACGATACTTATGATGTAACACTGGAAGCAACAATCACCTATTCCGATCCTATTGGAACCAACCACGGGTTAAGCCATACAGTCGAAGTTACGAACAGCACTTTAGTAATAGCCTCTGGCTTTACTATTGCCGGTCGAGTGTTTAATGATCATGATGTAGACGGGGTTTACTCACCGGATGATACAGGGATCGCAGGCGTCAGTATTGTACTTAGCGATGACACGCTGGGCACCTGCATCTCAACTCAAACCAACGGTGAGGGGTTATACAACTTTTCTCTTGTACTGGATGGCAACTACACTTTATATGAAAGCAATAACGCGGGTGTACCAGTACCGAATACATGCCCACCGTCTAGTGTTGATCCGACTGACCATCTCTCAGTGACCGCAAATAGTATCCCGGTAGTGATTGCCGGAGCTGATATTGTCGGGCTCGACTTTGCCGATGTGCGTGCACCGAGCTTACTGGAACAGCACGTTTCATCAGTTGCACCAGGTGCCTCCACCGTGTATTCACACCGCTTTGTTACCCATACTGATGGCGAAGTTTTATTCGGCATTACTGAATCCAGCGCTCCACAAAATAGCGGGTGGTCCAGTGCGCTGTTTCTGGATCAATCGTGCGATGCGCAGCTTTCTGGTGACGATACACCGATTGTCGGTAGCTTAGCTATTGCTGCCAACGATACCGTATGTGTGTTGACCAAAGTCAATGCGGCTACAGCAATAGCGAGCGGATCCAGCTATCAGGCAACCCTGTCAGCTAGCTTCGAGTACGCCGACCCTTCCGCGATTGGCCACGGACTTCAGAGCCAACAACAGCGTACCGATGTGACCACAATTATCGCGGTGGCTGCCGGTCGGCTTGAGTTGTTCAAATACGTAGAGAACTTAAGCGAAGGCGGTGCACAAGTGACCTCTAACCAGGGAGATAGTGGCGATATACTCCGCTACACAGTACAGTTTGAGAACATTGGAGCTGGTGGAGTGTCTGATCTTACAATCAACGATTCAACTCCTGCATTTACAAGCTTGTCTTCGGCGATAACCTGCCCTGCAACAGTCCCTCAAGGACTCAGCAATTGTATCGTTGAAGTGCCTGCTGCAGCTGCAAACACTGCCGGCTACAGCGGCCCCATTGAATGGCGTTTTATCGGGAGTTTGGTTGGCGGTGCTCAGGGAGAGCTGAACTTTGAAGTAGAGATCGATTGATCCCGATCACCATGGATATTTTGTTGCCACTACCTGAGAGGCTCCTGAGTAGAGTGATTCTGTTGTCGATGTAACCGGTAATTGAGTTCTCTGGCCAACAGATGCATAGTTCAGACAAGCATCAGCCATAGTAGCAACCAATCAAAGGATGTCTTACTCACAGGATTACACGGGCCAGCAACGCTATATTCTCACAGATCTCGTGCGATCATTTGCGTTGCTGGGGATAGTACTGGTTAATGTGGCTTACTTCGCCTACCCTGGGGACATCACCTACCACGCCGGCGGGCTAAACAGCTCTATAGACTATGCCGCCTATTCTCTGGTAAACACTTTATTCCTTTTCAAGTCCTATACGCTTTTTTCGTTTATGTTTGGCGTAGGACTGGCACATCAAATGTTGTCAGCTGAGCGCCGCCGTATTTCTTTTAAGGCAAGTTACTTTAAACGAATGGCGGCCCTTCTGGCACTCGGTATGTTACATGTGACCTTCGCTTTTTACGGCGACATACTGATCGTTTATGCATTGCTGGGTATGTTGCTGTATCTCTTTCGAAATAAAAACCAGAAAAAACTGGTTCGCACAGGTTGTGTATTGGTGGGGCTGCAAGTTTTGGTTGCAGTGGTTTTTGCTTCGGGCTTGTATTCACTGGAAGCGAGGGCGCCAGAACAATACATAATGACACTTGCAGAGATGGAGCGGCAAAGAAGCATTACGGCGCCAATTTATGCCTCAGGCGACTTTTCAGAGGTAGTGCAACAACGCTGGCGAGACTGGATTTCCGTGCTGTTGTTTGCTTTGCCGTTACAAGGACCGGGGGTACTGGGATTCTTTCTATTCGGCCTGGCTGCAGTTCGCGCTGGAGTACTTTCCAATGTTCAGGCAACACTCTGGGAAAATGCTCGCAAGCTTTATCTCCCCTTTGGATTGCTAATCAGTGTACTTGGAGCCTACGTGTACTCACAGGCAGATAACCCACTGTCTGGTACCAGCCTGATTGGTTACGCTCTATTGCTTTTTGCAGCCCCGTTCTCATCATTAGGCTATATCGGACTGGTTGCGAAATGGTCAGAAGGACCAGACAATGCATACAAAATATTTTTTGCACGTGCTGGCACATCCACCCTCACTGCGTACCTTCTGCAATCTCTAATACTGTCTCTGGTTTTCTGCGGATACGGGTTGGGATTTTTTGCAAAGCTCGATGCACTTACCTGTGTGACTATCGCCCTTATCACAGGCTTGATCACTGTCGCCTTCGTCAGTCTATGGCGGGACCGATTTAAACAAGGGCCGATAGAGGCGCTACTGCGGCACTGGACATACCTTGGTAATAGGCAAACACCACGTTGAAACAATCTTCAGAACTAGCTATTTCGATACCTACTCGTTTACCCGTTACCCGTCGCATTACATCGTTTAACTGATGCTATAAATCTTGAGACACAACCACTGATTAAGGTCAGCAACAGCAACAGATCCAACGCACCGCCACCAGAATCGCTTTCAACTGATGTATCTTTGATATCTTGCAGGGTATTATTGTTGGCGTTTCCAGTGTTGGCTAATGCGTTATCGGTAGTGGCAGCATCAGGTGTATCATTTGCGCTCACTTCGATTGTAGTAGCCTGATCAGTGTTCGCCGTATCTGCAGTTGATGTTGAGTGACTGATAGAGCTGACCTCTACCCGTGTTTCACTCTCTGAAGAGACGTCAAACTGCGGATCGACCGGCAGGTTTGCAGCATCGGGGATTGGCCCTGTACCGGATGGGATATAGTTCGAATCGGTTGTTAGCAAGATCTTGTCAACAATCAGTCCGTCTTCTCGCATCCACAAGTTGACTGCATGAATTCCCGTTGAAGGCACGCTTAGGCTGGCACGCACTTTGTCAATTGTGCTGTTGGTCCAGTTCCAATCAGCGGGAAAATTATCTATCTTGTCCGCTGTTGCAGATAGACTGCCATTCAGTCCGACATGCACACTGTCACTACTACCCTCTCCGTTAACCGTATCTCCCGAACCACGAAGCCACACATACCAGGTGCCGGGTCGGTCGAAATAGGCAAAGTACCCGATTGAAGGACTACCATTGGAGTTTTGAAATCTGGTGTTGTTATCAGGTGTAGTCACCATCGCCACCTGATTGCTCGCACCGTTTTTGTTTATCGTCACCCACTGGTGCGAATCTACCTCGGAAAGGCTATCGTGGTACTCGGCTTCTAATACAACCAATCCGGCATTAACATCAGGTTCTGAAAACGAGGTTGAATCAGTCGGATTTGTGTTATCCAGAACTACACCCGCGTCTGTGGAAGGAGTAGCATCCGCGAAAACATCTGTGTCCGTAGTGGTGGTATTGTCCGAATCAGCACTTGAACTTGTATTGGTAGCATTGTTGTCATTGTCAGGGCCACTATTGCTGTTGTTGTTACCCGCACTCGTCAACAACAGCGGAGCCATATCAGTGACATAAGTTACTTCACTTGGGACTATAGAAGGTGCTCCCCCTGAGCTCACGACAAGTTGATCATCAACAACTCGTGCAACCGGGGCAAGTAACGCCTGTGGCAATACCGCAACAGTGTCCCAAACATCTTTAGCCGGATCATAGCGGTAGACTTTATTCCCTTTGGTAGCGCCACCTACAACATAAATAGCTTTCTTGTGAACGAACGTTGACGGCTCAGTGTGTGACTGTATGTCCGGCAAGCTGGCTTTTTGTGTCCAGTTGTTTGTTTCCGGGTTGAATGCGTGAACCAGGTCTGTATCAGGGGTACCCGCTCCACAACCTCCATGAGTAAACTGCCCGCCAATGGCGTAGATCAATCCGCCGTAAACCACCGTGGCAAAGTGATTGCGTGGCACGGGCATAGGTGCCTGGCTTGAGATATTCTTCCACCCTGCTGATGGATTACCCAGATCATAAACATAGTGATGAGACACATCACACTGCGCTTTGGCATCAAGACCACCAAACCAGTGAATCCGGTTGTTTACCAATGCAGCTCCACCGGCAGCAACGGGTACTGGCAACTGCGGCCCCTCAGACCACTTACCGCTATTGAGATCGTATTTCCATACGTCTGCAGTGACAGGACCCGGATGATCTCCCACTCTACCGCCAAGCATCCACACTTCACTGCCGTTTCTGATGACGCCATTGTGCGTTACAGCACTACCTTTCGCTTGCGATGTTTTGCCGATCACTGACCATTTTCGGGTGCCCGCATCATATTTTTCTACGCTCGCTTCAACATCAATACCTACACCAAATCCATTGAAAGCATAGATATCATCACGGTATTGAACAGCATTAGACTCAAATCTTGGATTATTAATGCTTGAGAGTGTTTGCCACGCCTGTGCACCGACCGGATTGGCTGCTGCCACCAGTGGTTCATCAGACCCCGAACCTGCACCACTCAGATCAATTTTCGCATCGCCGCTCAGTGTTTGTATGATCAGCGTACCTGACGCTATCTCAATCCTTTCTGGCAGAAAGGTGATTTGAATTTCTACACTCTGAAGCGCTGCTATGATGATCGGCACTCTTTGCTTGAAGGAAAATTGTGGAGATTCGTGATCATCGAGAAACAGACCATCGACGCTCACCGATTGATTTTCGCTATTATTAGTTAGCGTCACAGACTCCAGAGCCACCTTGCCTATCGCTACAGAACCGAAGTCAATGCTATTTCGACTTACGGTTAGGGGCGATGCAGCGATTTGTTGACCACCAATGGCTCCGGAAGCCGTAAGATCACTGTTCCGAGTTGGCTTATCACCCGCGAGATGATAACTAAATAGTGTGACGCAGATCACAGCCAGCACGGCTACCGCTTTGCGAATAGAGTCTGGAAAGTCTTTCATACCGAACGCCCTGTCATTGCTATTTCCACGCAAAAACTCTAATCGTCAATCAGTTCGCGGGGATTTAGTTAAAAAGTTCTAACTCTTTACAGGAATATCGGCTGTTTTCGACGGGCTTTAATTTTCTATGTAACTCACCCCGGATGCCGTGCACTGCAAACGGCTTTGTTGTCTCTGGATGTGAGAAACCACGGTGGACGAGGGCCTCGTTTGCGGAATGCACCCGGCATCAAGAAAATCTGCGTAGCCATAAGTACCATCGTAGATTATGGAACTATGCTTCGACAATAGCCCCACTTTAACTACGGGCTTAATAGTGGGAACAACGCTTACCAATGCAGCGCAACCGAACTATAGTTACAATGATGAGGCAGGGCAATTCGGTAGTACCCAGTACGCGTAAAGCTATAAAAAAAACTGAAGTGTGGCTACCCAACCATCAGCCCTAAAGCGTTGATGGAGAAACTACTTCCAGACTACTGCATAGACTGATCAATTGATGCGCTCAAATATGAAGCGCTTGACCTACAGACATCATCGCCGCTTCCTGCAAAGATTCTCCGCGCGTTGGGTGTGCATGAATAGTGTTGGCCACATCTTCTAGCGTCGCACAACGCGACTAGCTTTTGTGTACAACACCGCAACTTTTATTGTTGCAACTTTTGATGTAATACTTGTGCGGTCTTTCGCAAGGTCCGTAGGCAAAAAGTTGCTTACAGGGTCATGATCCAAAAGGAAGGAAGGTGGCACCTATAAACAAATACTCGAACTTTGAAAGGGTTAACGATGTTTGTGATGGCCACTTATTTACCTCATGCTACCTTGACAGCATTGTAGTCGTACGAGTGCTGTAACGCATGCAACTGTAGTTCTGTCAGTACGAGTTGTGGCAGTAACATCTAAAACACACCGTTAACGAGTTAAGCATTCACTCAATGACGGCATTATAAATACAGTACTTGGGGAGAGAATATTGAACATTTCAAAACCTGCACTAGTTTGGGGGCTATCTGCAATCGGCTTGGGAATTACAGGCCCTGCTTTTGCACAGTCTGAAGTTGAGTTTAGCGGTCAAGTCAACGCAGCTATCGTATTTGCTGGAGATATAGACGAACCGGAAATCGTTGACAACACCGCCAGCGGGTCACGCATTCGTATCAAAAACAAAGTTAAACTAGATAAAGTCACCTTTACCAGCAGATACGAAATCCAGTTTAAGGAAAACCAGTCTTTTGGCCCCATTGATGGCAGTGAGTAAATTGATACCCTATACGCTGAAGTCGCAGTCCGTGGATCGTTTGGTACACTAGCACTCGGAAAAGGTGAGGGAGCGTCGGACTCAACTTCAGAGGCTAATTTCCGGGTCAGCGGCAACGCACTTGGTGGCAGCCAACTGCCTTTATTCACTGTGAGAGGTACATTGAATCGAGACAACCCTGACACTTCTGTAGGCTGGTTCTATTATGACGGCTTCAGTCGCAACTCCAGAGTTCGATACGATACGCCAAACTTTGGTGGACTCACTGGTGCCGTGAGTTTTGCCTCTGGCGACAGACAGGAACTCGCCGCGAGATTTAACCGTGAAGTTGGTCCTGGCAGACTGATTGTGCTTGCAGGTTTAGCCAACAGCGCTGATGGATCCAATGATCGAACAATGATCTCGGGCGGTTATCAATTCAACAACAGGTTTAGTTTTGCAGGTTCGCGAAGCACCCGAACGCAAGCTGATGATGCCCCTGACCTCGAGTCGATATTTTTAAGTGCAAACTACCAGTTTGGTAAAACCATTGTCTCTTTTGATTTTGGTCAGTCGGGTGTTGATGGCGAAGATGAAATTCAAAAGGTCGGGTTTATCTATAAATCAGTTAAACAGATTGACTTGTATGGAGGCTATGTGAACTTCAACAATGCCGATGATACAAGCCTCGCCTCTGGCTTTGCTGGCGCAAGATATAAATTCTAAATAGTCAGCACATCCCATAACAACCTGGGGACAGGATTTGCACTCACACATAAGCCAAAAAACACCGCTTGTGTTCTCGAGCAAAGACTGCCCCGGGTACATCGGCGCCGAATTTATGCTGGAGTACTTTCAAGTAGCCAATTTCCCAACACTTATTGACGGAGAAGCTTTGGCAACGATTAAAAAGAAGAAACCGTTTTCTCAAGGTGCAGAGACCGTAGCCTGAAACGTTAGTGTGACACTAGCACCTGCAGGGAGTGACACTACCTCCCAGTCAAGGCCACTCCCTGCAGGTGAGGTGTCTATCATGATGTCTCCTCCGGTCATTGATGCACCTATGTATATGAATCCGGATTTAACGACGTCAGTAACTCGAACATTCGTAGCGGTGTCAGGGCCGTTGTTGGCAACATCGATTGAAAACGTCAGAACATCACCCACATTGGGCGTATTGTTGCTGACGGATTTCTTGACTTTAAGGTCAACCCCTTTGTCGTCATTGACAAAGGTACAAGTGACTTTTTCACCAGCCGCAATTTTTAGTCCGTCCAGACCGTCAGGATCTAGCCCGTCACACGATATTTCTACCAGTGTATACCCTGCTAACATAGTCTCATCCAGATCGTAGAGACCAGGAGGAATGCTGGCCAATGTAATCGGCGCGTCACCTTGAATACCAGACCCGGATACCCCGGCACCATCATTGAAACCAAGTTTGAAATCAGTAGTGACTGCACTCCCTCCATGGTCATTCACTACTTTCTTTTGAAGCGTCAAAAATGCTTCTGGTGGAAAAAATATATCGTCGTTAACAAGAGTGCAAACTGCATGTTCACCAGCGGTGATGGTTAACGAAGAGCCCGTGAGGATGCCTGCATTACATCTCCAGGTGCCGGTATAGTTTGCAGGGCCTGTCTCTGCGAGTGTATAGGTTCCGGGGGCTACAGACGCATCTGTCACTGCTGGGGTACCACTCACACCTGAAATGGTACTGGGCCCTGTTGCTGCGAGTGTGAAATCACTGACGACGGAGGTGCCACCTTCGTTGTTGATCACTTGCTTTAGTAATGTGATCTCAGCTGTGGCAAATACCCAGTAATCAACTATCTCCCGGGTATGACCTCGAGATGTGTCACCGGCAATTATTTCCTCGTCAACGGCTGAAATGATTTGATTGGGTGGCAGCGGATCAGTGCCATACAACACAGACCACGAACCGTTTCCGCCATCCTCTGCTACCTGGGCATTCACACCGATGCTGTAGTCACCAGAAAGCGTATAAGAGTAACCGACATTAGCTGCGGTATTTCCGCCAACGGTGTCCGCACCTCGGTCTAGTTCAAAGTCGATATTGTTGACCGTACCACTACCCGCTTCTGCGACCAGATAACCGATTGTCTCCGGATTTCTGCTGCCGGGTACCATACCAATATGTTTTCCCACGCAGATGCCATCCGCATGACCTCCATTAAACGGCTCTAAGTCTCTGGCATCGCAATCCGTGGTATAGAAAACACTGGCTCGATTATCGTTGTAACTAATTACCTGACCCAGCACCACGTGGTTCGTATAAGTTTGAACTATTGATGAGGTGACATCCTCAAGGATTGCCTGACTCCAGCGTCCATCAGGAGTATTTTGACCACTGGTCTGATCTGATACAACCGTATGTGCTTCGTAGCTAGTTCCGTTGGGCAATGTAAACACCCCTTCATCTGAAACAATGCAATGAACATCACCGGTTGCAGCGGAGCTGTCTTCCCACCCTTGTATGCGAAGATCAAACGATGTTGAAGTGATGTTGCGTATGCGAACAGCAACAGGTGGATAGCTATAGTTCGGTGCAGAGCCCGCAAACGACACCAGGTTATAGGTACAAATTGGTATAGCGTTACTGTATGTGTTTTCCAAAGGGACAGTTTGCCAACTGGTACTAACACCAGTGAGCAAGTGTACTTCCAGGTCTGCTGTAAGAGCTGCAGCTCTTACCATAGGTGAGTGCACAAATAGTATATAAGTAGATAGTAATAAGGCGTATTTTATAGCGCGAATATTATTCGCAATGCGTACAGCGAGTATTGTTTTTTCGAGCAGCATGTGAATCTGTTCTTGAGTTTTTAAGTAGCATTAGAGCGAAATAAATAATCGCTTTATGCGTATTTCTCAGATCAGAAAATACAACTCCTGTACCAAGTAATATCCGTTTACTAAAGAATATTTCTTGTTTTAACAAATCCTAAATCTAAAGTTTGTATTTAGGAAAGACGGATAATAACAAAGTTATAGATCGGCAATCCCATCAAATTGTCATCCGCTTTGATATCAATGATGCACGGATATTTTTTAGTCCTGCAGTGAATTAGCACTTATCGATAAACAGGTTTGATAATTCAAACATCTTATCTTTTATAAGCCTTTTGTATGACTAGTACCTGTTATTCACTGTCAATTTATATCCGATTAAAGCAACAGAACAAGTTGGTGAATAGCGCAACCTTATAACCGTAGTATCACTGACTTCTGCTGCGACTAACGTTTGCATATTAGACTAATGTGGGTAATCAGTGATTTTCTTGTTCGCACCCAATCCTTCGATGCCTTTACAACGGCACTCAAATAGCGCTTGTCAGTTTAAACTGGAGTTGAGTAGAGTTAGCGATTCGTTGCAGCGGGCACCACCAAAGCCAGCACCTTAAAAGGGAAGTTGAGGTTTATTGAACCTCTATGGTGACGTGCTTCAATTCTCTCTGGTGTACATGGGGAGTGATATGGCCAGAAAAATGAAACTTCATCTAGCCTGTTGTCGGAATTATCGAGATGCGTTATTGCACTTAAAATAATCGGCCCTGTATAAAATGCTCGCTCTGCTCTGGTCCACGCCATTGGAACTCACGCAAATCAATTTTTTCATTAAAGAACAAAACACCCTCTGCCTGCAAAATTTCTTTTTGCATAGCGGCTTCAGTTGGGTGGCTTAATCTGCCCTGCGAATTGACAACACGATGCCAGGGTACCTCTTCAGGACAGGCTGCCATTGCCAACCCAGCCCAGCGTGGCCCGTAAGCCTGGTATTCTGTATCACTGATGCCTTCCGGCGCCGGGAGTAACTTTGCGATTTGTCCGTAGGTGGCTACTATCCCGCTGGGTATCATTCTGACCTGTGCCCAGACCTGTTCATAATAGTGTTGCTTGTCGGGTAACTGAACCTCAGTCATTTATTGTTCCTGTAATCACGTTGACGGCAGCGTTCAAAGCCACACAACGATTCTGCGCTGTTATCTGTTTACCAAAATTTTAGCGTAACTACCGCTGGTCATACCGGCCTGATGGAGTAAAACTATTCTGCCATGAATATTCTGTCATCAGAAAGCCCTGACGAAGGCGGCGGGAACATGACAAACATCCAATCTGACAATCAGTAATGGTCCTGCTCTGTGATTGAATTCAGCCCTGATAGCCAGCTGATCTGCTCAAAGAGTGAGTACTCCGATTGACCCTGCTCAGTAAATCAATGGGTCGCTGCATTTGGCACCCGGTTCGAGATAAGCAGACATGAAATCAAACCCGCTACATCGATTGACGACCCTATTCTCCCTTACACAAGCTAACGTACATATGCCTGACAGAGCCCAGTTGACTGCTGGAACTATCTAATTAGTGTGACCCGTGCAACAAAGGACGCAAAACTAACCATCCCCCCACGGACTGACAGGCAAGCTGACACAGTGGGACTCACTAAAAGTGTTTCTGATACATTTACTTAGACCAGACCCACTGGTCTACGCAGAACGTCAAATCGTGTAAATAAAGGAGAAATAATTATAGATTTGGAGGAATTCTTTGAACAAATACCGTATCTTCCCAGTCAACAAATCACGCTAAAAGAGATGCTCGCACTAAAGGAATCCGGATCCGTTCCGAGATATCACTGTTGATTGTGAAAACCAATAGTGAATGCCAGGAGTACTATGAACCAGCCCGCAACCGAAATCTCGCCTCCGGACAACTCCATAACACTTACCGACCGACAAAAGCGCGAGCTAGAGTACCACGATGAGGAACACGCTGAGCTTGCGCGTGCAGCGCTTGAGGCAGATTTTTCCTATGAAGTGGTCGAGCCGGGCCCACGCCGCTGGTGGAATCAATATTGGTCAATGATGACCTACCTGCTAGGCAAGGATCTGAAGGGCAAGCGTGTACTGATTGTCGGCTGTGGATTCGGCGAAGATGCATTGCATTTAGCTCAAACCGGTGCAGAGGTCCACGCTTTCGATTTGTCTCCGGATTCGATTCGGGTCGCGAACGATCTTGCAGTGAGAGAAAATCAGTCTGTTGATTACCGGGTAATGACAGCGGAAACACTGGAATATGAAAACGATTTCTTCGATATCGTTGTAGCAAGAGACATTCTGCATCATGTCGAGATCCCCGAATGCTTGAGTGAGATTTCGCGGGTAGCAAAAAAGGACGGCATTTTCATAGCGAATGAAATCTACAGCCATAGTGTTACAGAGCGAATCCGCTACTCCAGGGTTGTTGACAAATGGCTCTATAAAAAAATGGTCAGTTTCGTCTACGGTGAAAAAACCTATATCACCGAGGATGAAGAAAAGCTGTCAGAGAAAGAAGTCTCGTTGGTTAAGGACATGCTGGATGATATTGAACTACACAGCTATTTCAACATGCTGGTGCATAGAATCTTGCCGGATCGTTATCCGTTTGCCAGTAAGGTGGATAGAGCACTGCTTAAGCTACTGTCACCGATAGCACCTTTTCTGGGCAGCCGTGTTTTGATTGCAGGTAAAATCTCGAACTAGGCATGCCAGAAACTTGATTACCCGGATCTCACTGCGCAGTACAGATAACGGTTGCTCTAATTGAACAGTTCAACCATTTCAGAGTAACCACGAGACACTGCATGCTCTCGCGCAGTGACTCCGCTTCGGTCACCAATGGACTGATCTGCGCCTGCATCAATTAACAGTTTTGCTGTTTTAATGTGATCAGGTCCGCCGTCGCCAAGCACCACTGCTTCAATCAACGCTGTCCAGTGCAAATTATTGATATGATCCAGTGGCGCTTGTGCTTCTATAAGACGCTTCACTATCTGATGATAGCCTAGATGAGCTGCTGCAATTAGAGCCGTACCTTCATAAGGGCTGGTGACATTCGCAGCGCTGGCACCCAGTTCAAGTGCAAGTTCGAGCATGGGTAAATCATTGGCTACCGATGCAATAGTCACCACATCGTAAGCCCGGTATTCAAACGCATTGATGTCAGCCCCAGCATCTCTCAACATACGGACAACATTCTCGTGCGAGGCGAATGCTGCAATAATAATCGGAGTCCTCCCTGCGTTGTCACGCGCCTCAAGATCGGCTTTTTCTTCAATAAGCCTTTTAGTAGTATCCACATCTCCTTGAAATGCTGCCAAATGAAGCCCGGTATATCGGGATGACTCCGCATCACCTGGAGGCACCTGCGCATCAACTGTTGGTATAGCAAAACCAAGACACAGCAGGAACACACACAACAGATGCTTGTAAAGTCTTTCAGGACGCATTTTTTAGTACCACCTCTCAATGTGTAACGCTTGCGAATCTCGACAAATAATAAGACATCTCGGCTCGCCATTCTAATTGCAGCTTTATGTGACCACCGCAAACACTACCACTTGCAGCACTTTTCCCACACGTGGATCGTCACTGCAATTTTCTGTAAGCGGTGCATTATAGTATTTGACTGCAGGGTAACACCTAGGCACGCTCACATACAGAGTATTATGGCGTTGAGTTGCTGGCAGACGGTTGTATATTGAATAGACTTAAGCCAGTATCCTGATATACAAAACCAGCGTGATCTGCCTATGAAACACCTAACCAGTATCTACCGATACCCGATAAAATCGTCCATGCCAGTGTCGCTGCAAGAGTCGGTTGTAGACAAGCGTGGTCTGGAGTTTGACAGGCTATGGTGTATCTTTGACAAAAATCACCAGGCGCTCACAGCACGAGAATACCCGCAGATACTGGATATAGAGGCAAGTGTATCCGAACAAGAATTGCTGGTCCGCTATCGTAATAAATCCGTCGGCAACATTCCGCTACAGATACCCCCGACAGACCCTAAAGCTGTCAAGATATTTGATTATGACTCACAAGCGGTGACAACCAGTGAAAGTCTGAATATTTGGATATCAGATTTACTGGGCACTGATTGTCAGATTTTATTTCAACACCAGTCCTTTAAAAGACAGGTTCTCGAAAAACATGGCGGCGCTACGGGAGACGTTGTGGGCTTTGCCGATCAATGCCCAATTTTGCTCACTACCGAAGCTTCACTCGCCGACCTCAACAGCAGAATGAAACAACCGATAGGGATGAATCGATTCAGACCCAATCTTGTGATCAAAGGATCAGCTGCATGGGATGAAGATCACTGGCAGTTAATTAAAATCGGCAACTGCGAATTTAAAGTAAACCAACCCTGCATAAGATGTGTGCTTACAACAATTGACCCTGTCACCAAGCTGAAAGACCCTGATACAGAACCACTGCGAACCATGGGTACCTTTAGAAAGGGACCTGCTGGTGGCGTTGTGTTTGGAATGCACATCACTGCCGTAAACGGAGGTATGGTAAAGCTGGACGATACTGTAGAGATTTTAAAGTAACTACAGCTACCCTATATTTCTGAACTTTTTTACCAGTGCGATTGCGCTACCGATGCAAGTTGATGAATTACGATCAACATGTGTAGTTCATACCCAGTCGGCCACCATCTACATAAATAGTTTCGCCAGTGATGTAGCTGGCTTTTTCACTTGCAAGAAATGCGACAACATCACCAATTTCACGAGCGCTGCCCAAACGTTGCAAAGGCGTACGCGACATGGCGGTCTTCATTGCCTCAGGGTTGGCGTTTACCGCCGCCATCATCTCCGTGTCAATGGATCCGGGTCCGACGGCATTAACGCGGATATTATGCGGGGCGAGCGCCAACGATGCAGATTTAGTTAGCTGCATCACTCCACCTTTAGAAGCACAGTATGCGGGAATAGCAGGTATAGATACCACGGCATTAATAGATGACATATTAATGATCGCGCCTGCAATTTTATGTTTCACCATACTCTTTGCAGCACGCTGGGTGGCAATAAAGGTACCGGTCAGATTCACATCAATCACTTTCTGGAAATTCGCAAGCGATGTCTCAAGAAAATCACCCGGCAACGCCACTCCGGCGTTATTCACTAATACACTGATAGAACCATACTGTTCCTCGATGGTGTCAAACAGAGCATCGATCTGCTCGGGATCTCCCATGTCACAAGGTATTCCCACGGTACCTGAGCCGAGCCTGGCTGCAGCTTCAGTGACGCCTTTGGCATTGATGTCTGCAAGAATCACTTGTGCGCCGTCTTCTATTAAGGCCTCAGCACACGCATAGCCTATACCTTGCGCCCCGCCTGTCACCAGCGCCCATGCATTTGAAGTCATTGTGTTCCCTGCTCTTTTGTTCTGGTTCGGTATACCTGTTAATCACAGGCTATAGTGACATTTTGCCTGTTCTATCGTTAAGAGCAACCTTTATCAATTAAAGGTACGGAACAGATAGTGAAGGTGAGTCTTGTTCAGGCATAAATGCGCCCTTTTGCAAACAACGGATTCCCGTATCAATGATTTGCTATCCATGTGATGAGCCGTCCTCCTCACTCGTCACCGCAGACACACTTTAATACAAATATATGCCTGCTTATGGCATGTCATGTGGTATCTTTTTGTCATGACAGAATGATGATGATTGAACAATCAATGATTAAACCATTCAGCAAAGCAATTTCAGTGTTTTTCGCCACATCGGTGGCAGCTATTTCCCTGAGCCAGCCAGTATCTGCACAATCAAACGTAGCGCCTGCATTAGCTCCCGGCTGCGATTACAGTGACTCGGCACTATTTGACGGGTTCGGGTGGAACCAGCAATTCAACCAATCGTGCTCACCCGTTATCAATCAGGCACTCGGGACTATTGTGGAGTTCAACCGCGCACAGTGGGACGGCAACGCAGACATTGCAAATCGTACAATACAGTGCGATTTATTCCACTTTGATCCTGCGTCTCAAACCTACCAGCAGGAACAGGAAATTCATCGATTCATTAGTCATCCAAGCTACACACTGGTGCATTTTTCAATTCCACAGATCGAACCAATTAGCGGATGGAGAACGACAAGACTCACCGATGAAAGTGCGGGCGAGATAGTGGAAGAAATCGATAGTCCCCGCTGGTCAATAGAAGACGGGATCTATAACGGAAGCGGCGTACTGGGATCACCATTTTACGAACTCATTGAAAGAGACAATGGCAGTAAAGCGGTTAGACGCTGGGTTAATGACTTTACCATCATTGCCAGGTTAGCCAGGGATAGCCAGGTAACATTCCCGGAGCAAGGATACTTCGATTGTTATGATGTGTCCGGCGCTGACTTTACTCCAACCGGTTCCATCGATACGCCAACGACTGCACCTGCCATTCTTTCCGATCTTGAATTTAGTGTGACACCCAACCCTGCAGCACATCAGCCAGAACAGATCTTTAACCTCGTAACAGGTGAGTCTGTAGAGCTGGTTAAAGCATTCTGGAACTACAATCGCGATATAGCAGGCCCGAGAAATTGTGTCAGCTTTGACTTCCGCAATGGAGAATATAACGGTGACTACACCAGCGCCGTCGACCACCCCTATCACTATACCGATTCGGATAACAGAATCTACTTCAGAAACGGCTCGGGGTTTGAAGGAGTATCATCTGCATCTGGCAGTTACGAGATTATTGACAACGTACTCCAGTATGCCCCGCAGGGCATCAACCCTGCTTTTTCCGGAGAACCCAGAGTTATTGGCGATCCGATTTTCACATCGGAGTTTATTGAAGTCATCGATGGCGGTGTCAGACTATGGCAGAATTCTGAATACTATGAACAATGCTTCGGTGTAACACATACAGGCAGCAGTAGTACAACCGACAATACTGACAACACCGATAACACCGATAACACCGA
>CAZQKJ010000031.1:0-1740 GCA_964593315.1 uncultured Granulosicoccaceae bacterium | reverse complement strand
AACACCGATAACACCGATAACACCGACAACGCAGATAACACAGACAACACCGTTAACACCACTACCAATTCCAGCAATAACGGTGAACCCGAATCACTCGCCGATAATGGCGATTCCGGGGGTGGGGGTGCTCAGGACCTATGGGGCATTATATTTCTGGCGCTGCTTTCGGCGGGATTACTGCCATTTAAGATAGGCGGACGATTGCAGCTGCGATAAATTTCGAGCCATGAATCTCTCTGCCTGAAGGTCAGACATTCGGTAAAACTACATTGGCGTCTGTCGGGTACCGTGTCGGTGCTTCGGTCGCCGAAGCTACGGTCAAAACCGATTTATTGCAATCATTGGGTAACCCACTAAGTGTACGGTAAGATAATTGATGGGGCGGTTTTTCCTGAAACGACAGGTTCACCCATCTATAATCTCACCCACAAGCTTGTTGAACAATTGCGGCGCCTCCAGATGGACTGCATGGGCACAGCCCGGAAAAATAACCAGTTGTTTTGCGTTGGGTATTTTGCACCACAAGCGCTCCACCTGCGACCACTGGTAGCTTCGGTCACAGTCACCCCACAGGATAAAAGTATTTGCTGCTATGTCCTGCAACAGATCTTCTCCTGACCAGTCTCTCATCGCTTCGAGGCCCGCCAATATTGCTGCAAGGGAGCTCTGTTCAGCAATAGCTGCACAGGATGAATATTCGGTTGATGCTTTGTTGTGTAAAAACCAGGTCGCAGATATACGACGAGCAGTAGCGACGGCACCATCGCGTTGTGCGCGTAACATGGATGTCTCTATCGGTTCGAAGCGCCCCGGTAGTACGCCGGTGGCGCCCGTACCGTAGAGGATCAGTTTCACAATACGCTCTGGAGCTGATCGCGCCATTTCCTGAACAATCATGCCACCCATAGAGTGACCGAGCAGATCAAACCGGTAAACCCCACGCCGAGTGAGCTCTGAAAGCACCCAGTCAGAGAATCCAGATATGCTATTCACCGGGCGCAGATGAGCATTTTTACCGAAGCCAGGCAGATCTACCCGTATCAGTTCACGATCACGGCCTTGCCGATCTTTAGTCAGCGCAGACTGTGCCTGCCACTGTTCACTACCGCCCATGAATCCATGAACAAAAACCAGCGGTATCACTGACCCGCTCTACTCATCGGCGTCCGCCCTGAACAATGCGATCAAGAATCATGGCACAAAACAAAATGGAAAACCCCGCGAGTATCCCCTGGCCCACATTGGCATATTGAAGCGCTTCTAATACATCTTCTCCCAGGCCCTTAGCGCCAATCAGCGATGCCACAACAACCATTGCAAGCGACAACATAATGGTTTGGTTTATTCCCGCCCTGATAGAAGGACTGGCCAGTGGTAAATCCACCCTGGTTAACAGATACCACTTGTTCGCACCAAAACTAATAGCCGCTTCACGAACGCTCTCTGGCACGCCTCTTAAGCCCAACACGGTTAAACGGACAACCGGTGTACCCCCGAATATCATGGTGGTCACCACGGCAGCTGGTTTACCTGTACCAAAGAATGCAATCACAGGAATCATAAAAACAAACGCAGGCATGGTTTGCATGAAATCCATGATGGGCTGGATAAAAGCGTAAAATCTTGGACGTCTGGCGGCAAACATACCTAAAGGAATACCGATCAATATAGACAGACATGCCGCAGTACCCAGAAGCGCCAGAGTGGTCATGGCTTTTTCCCAAAAACCGAACAACC
>CAZQKJ010000030.1:0-18610 GCA_964593315.1 uncultured Granulosicoccaceae bacterium | reverse complement strand
ATATATGCACCTTTACATGTGCTTTGATATTAGATAAGCATACCGGCTCGAAAAAGCCGGTGTAGTTTCTTAAGCCGGTTGTAGTTTAGTGGCAAGTTCTGCTTCTCTGTCCAGAAATCTGCGTACCGTTGCAACATCGGTTTGCAAGCGCTCAATCACATTAAGCAGCCAGCTGGAAGTGGCAGATACTGTGGAGGCAGGCAGGCCATTGCCGATGATGTGATGATGAATTCGCTGGTCGAGTTCCTGCTGCGGAAGCGTGACGTTAGGGGCGCTGTGACTATCCAGGTCGAAACCGGATAATAACTGCAGTGGTGTGAGTTCATTATCAGCATTGTGCTTTTGCAGAAAAGCGTGCCACTGATTGACTCGATCACGCAGTTTTTCAGCACTGCGAACGGCATGCTCGAGCCTGGTGTTTTGATCGATGAACATAGGGATAAGCTGGCATAGCTTGCTGGCACTTCCGACAGCGGCGTCCAACTGTGATGCAATTTGTGAGTAATCCCGTACAAAGGAATCCCAACGGTCTACCCATTGAGCCATTAGTAACGGGGTATCCAGTTCTTTGGCCAGTGCAGCTGTGTAGTTAACAACAGAATCAAGCCGTTGCCAATTGGTGTCAGTGCCGTTAAACAGAGAGCCAAAGTAACGCTTGTAGTACGGGTCTTCGTTAAAGCATTCGGAAAACTTAAGCGTTTTTGCCACCTTTTCCAGTCGCGCCAGATCGTTATCTGTGATCATTCCGTTGTGGGTTTTCAGAATCTCGCTCAGTCTGCTTCTTGCGGTAAAATAATGCGGGTTGGTGAGCTGCGATTCAGTGTCGCGCAACGCAATAGTTTCAATCAGTTTTTGTAGAGTCTCACTGCGTGGAAGTGCACTCATGTGGTAAGTCTCAGCTATACCACTGAGCTCATGCTCTATTGATGATGCCTGTATTTTGGCCTGTTGCAACAGTATCTGTGTTTGAGGATCGGTATGCAGAGTGGTTGCGTGGTAGTGCATTTCAGAAGGTGAATTCAAAATTTTGTCGCGGCATACATTGGTTTTATACAGGGTATTGATTGTGCGGAATTCAGGGCGAATATTCTTCTGGTAAAGATCTGAATTTATCAGTGCGTTGATATTGCTGATCATTCGATCAATACGCCCACCCAGTGCGGCAATGTTCCGAAGTTTCCAGGAGCCTAAGCCAACGTCAGTCAGCCAGCTTGCACAGTTATAGTATTTTTCGAGTGTGGCTTCATCGAGTTCCGGTTGCAGGTCGTCATAGGCAACACTTGCAGTTTGCTTACGCGCTTGGTTGTCGATTGCATTTTGAGGGTTAACAAAATTGGCCAGAGTGGTGGGTACTTCATCCTGTGGTACAAAGCGTAAAATTCTAATTGCCAGTTGTGGATCAAAGTTGGCAGGAGTAGCCGGTAGTGCCTTGAAGTCTATTCCGGGTTTTGTTCTTTCCAGTTCCAGGTCAACAAGTTCCTTGTTACTAAGCTCGGCCAGCTCACCCGACCGCAAACTTACAATGCCGGTATTGGCGGTGACATCACATTGCAGGCTTGAGTGAATCTGCGATTTTAAGCCGCGCAGATAGTCCCGAAAATCTCTTACACTTTCAAACGGCTTTATCAGTTCATCGACGTGTGATTCACAAAGCTCGCGTACCTTCGGATTGACGTGCAATCGTGTTCCAGCTTGATACTGCAGTGTGTAACTGCTGCCTCGACCGCGCAACCGGTCAATCGTTACTGGTATCAGCAACACCGGAATGCGGTGTGTGTCACCCCGAGAGTTGTATGTGATGAATCCGGCTGCAATATAACATTTGGACTTAACCGAGCTGTCAGTGGCTACCTCTTCAGTCGCGGCTAAAACCTTTCTGCAACGCAGTGCCAGCTCTGCTGCTTGATGACGGGTCACAAGTGCGCTGCTTTGGCTACCTGTGGTGCTTTGCTCCGCTAGTAGTTCCAGCGGCAAGTTCCTTAGTATCAGGTTCTGATAGACATCAAGGCACGAGGTTGGCTGCAGCTGAATGTCAGCGTCAGCGACTATCCAGTTGGACAGGTTGCCTGAAGATGACGGGTCCCGGGCGTCGGTGTGAGTGCCAGCGTCTGGAATACCCTTCTGGTAGGGCGCTATTGAGGAACTGTCTGCCGCTAGTAATGTCATAAATGAAATTGTGTCTTTATAATGCCTGACTGTGGTTTCCCACTAGTGGGCGTTGTGCCTGCAAATGGGTGGCGTTAAAAATTTGTCGCTCGCATCATTCAAAATTGTCTAATATCTACTGTCTGTATCGCGGACAGCGCTAGTAAATTGGCAGAGTTTTGCGAGAACCCAAACTGGTTTCAAGAAACATGCACACTTTATGTACCCGGGGCGGCCTTTTGGGCGGTGCGGGTACAGTGAATAAACAACCTGAGTAGGCTAAGTATGGCTCTTAAAATAAAATCTTCAGAAATAACTCCAGAAAGCGTATTCCGGCAGCGGCGTCTCCTGTTGCAGGCTGCGGGAATCGGTCTGGGTGCGTCTTCGATTTTGCCACCATCTGCTGCCAACGCTGCTGCACCGGAACTGGGTGATGTCGCCAAATGGCCTGCAAGTACGACAGAAACACAAACCTCCTTTGAGCAGGCTACTACCTACAACAATTTTTATGAGCTGGGCCTGGACAAGGGCGATCCTGCGAAAAATGCTGACAAACTCAAGACTGACCCCTGGACAGTAGAGGTGGGTGGCGAGTGTGAGAAGGGTGGCAAGTTTGCACTGGAAGATATTCTCAAGCCGCATTCGTTTGAAGAGCGCGTCTATCGATTACGCTGCGTTGAGGCATGGTCAATGGTCATACCCTGGATAGGCTTTCCACGGGGTGATTTACTTAAACGCTTCGAGCCAAACAGTCGGGCTAAATATGTTGAATTTAAGACCATTCTTGATCCGGACAATCTTCCGGGTCAAAGGCAGCGGGTTTTGCAGTGGCCGTATCAGGAAGGGCTGCGTATTGATGAAGCAATGCATCCGTTAACGCTGATGGCGGTAGGCTTATACGGCTCGGTACTGCCGGGTCAGAGTGGGGCACCGCTGCGCCTTGTCGTACCCTGGAAATACGGTTTCAAGAGCATTAAGTCGATAGTAAGCATTAACTTTACAGAAGAACAACCGGATACCAGCTGGAATCTCTCTGCACCTCGGGAATATGGATTCTATTCCAATGTTAACCCTCAGGTGAGTCATCCTCGCTGGAGTCAGGCGAAAGAGCGCAGACTGGACGGCGAGAGTTCTAAATTTAGTGCGCTGTTTGCCGAAAAACGTGATACGGACATGTTTAATGGCTATGCTGATGAAGTAGCCAGTTTGTACACCGGCATGGATTTAAAGAAAAGCTACTGAGCCAGTGGGTTCGGAGCTTATTGCGATAGAGAATCCGGATGAATACACAGGCGCTTCCTGAAACCGCTGCTAATGCGAAAAGCAGCGCCGGTGCCTCCGGTTCTGTTAAGCCGTCGCGACCCAGGTTTAAGGCCTGGTTGTTCAAACCTTTGGTCTTTCTGATTTGCCTGATCCCGATTGTGCCGGCCGTGCTGGGTGTGGCCAGCGGGTCTGGCGCTTATGTCGATCCGATCGAAGGGTTGTTGCTTCACTCCGGTGAGTGGGGATTACGTTTTTTTCTAATCACGCTGTGTGTAACCCCGGCCCAGATCCTATTGAAGTCTGCGGCCATCGGGAAACTGCGCCGAATGCTCGGCTTATTTACATTTTTTTATGCGACGGTGCATCTCGCTGTTTGGGTTGTGCTTGATCAGGGGCTCAATCTGTCAGACGCCCTGAGCGCGATTGTAGAAAAGAAATTCATCACAGTAGGGATTGTTGTATGGCTGGGGCTATTAGCCCTTGCGCTCACGTCCAACCGGTTCTCGGTACGCAAACTGGGTAAGAAATGGAAAGGCCTGCACAATTCGGTTTATATATTGGCTGTGATGGCGGTTGTGCATTACGTGTGGCAGGTCAAAGCCAGTGAATTGTGGGAGCCTACAGTTTATCTTGGGGTGCTTGCTGGACTGCTTGTATGGCGGTTTGCTCGGGTTGTTAAGCGGTAGCTTTTTATTTGCCTTACGGCTTGGGGTTTCTTTTCTTTTGATTTGACGCTCTGGCCTTGACGTTCTGGCTTGTTGCTCTGGCGCGGCATCCATTCCAGAGCAACAAGCCAGAGCAACAAGAATAAACAGCAAACAAGAACAACAAGCCAAAACAACAAAACAAATGAACAAAAAAAGTGCCGCAAAAGCGGCACCATTCAAACAACAAAAAAAGAAAAACCAGCCAAAGGCTACAACATCTCCTTAACAGCCTCTGCTTCTTCAATAAGTTCAGCTTCACTTTCCTTCATCTTGCCTTTGATGAAATCGCCAACCTCAAGGTCTTTGACTATTTCGTACTTGCCACCGCCGTGGCAGATTACCGGGAAGCTGTAGATGAGGCCTTCTTGAATGCCATAGCTTCCGTCTGATGGAACCGACATGCTGGTCCAGTCATTTTTATCAGTACCTTTAACCCAGGTAGCCATGTGATCTACTACGGCATTGCCAGCAGAGGCAGCACTTGATGAGCCACGGGCAGCGATAACAGCACCACCGCGTTTGGCGACAGTGGGAATAAACTCTTCACGCGCCCAGGCTTCATCTACCATGCCCGATGCATCTTTCCCGGCTACTTTGCAGTAGGACAGATCAGGCACCTGAGTGGTGGAGTGGTTGCCCCAGATAAGCATCTTTTTGATGTCGTTGATGTTGCAGTTAACTTTCTCGGCTAGTTGGCTCATGGCGCGATTGTGATCGAGTCTGGTGAGTGCGGTGATGTTGGCCGGGTTAAGCTTGGGTGCGTTAGCTTTCAATATGTAGGCGTTGGTATTGGCAGGGTTGCCGACAACACAGACTTTGACATCCGGGTTGGCAACATCATTCAGTATCTTACCCAGTGAGCTGAAGATTTTGCCGTTGTCCTTCAGAAGATCAGATCGTTCCATGCCAGGGCCGCGTGGCTTGGCGCCAACGAAAAGTGCTACATCAATGTTGGTGAAGGCAGTTTTCGGATCATCGGTGCAGATGGTTTCTGTCAGTAGTGGGAAGGCGCAGTCATCCAGCTCCATCTTGACAGCTTCGAGCACTTTCATTGCCTGGGGGATTTCCAGCAGCTGTAAGGCAACCGGCTGATTTGGGCCGAACATGCCTCCCGAGGCAATGCGGAACAGCATGGAGTAGCAGATTTGGCCTGCGGCACCGGTGATGGCAATTCGAACTGGATTGGACATGGTAAATGTTCCTGCAAGAGTGATAGAAGCTGGTTGTACCCCGCGTGCCCGGAAGAGCCCCGCGTTCAATGATCGTTAGCCGCTTATAATAGCGCTTTTTGGCGCTTTTAGTGTGGTTTTATCGCAGCCGAACAACAGTGCGGTACAATGGTGGTTGCAATTTTAGAACAGGTGAATTGAATGAGGTGCCCCTTTTGCGGTGCAATGGATACCAAGGTGATCGACTCTCGCCTCAGTGGTGATAACGATCAAATTCGCCGGCGTCGCGAGTGCCTGGAATGCAAGGAGCGTTTTACAACCTACGAAAGTGCCGAGCTCAACCTGCCGCGGGTGGTGAAAGCAGGTGGTAGTCGCGAGCCTTTTTCCGAGAAAAAACTGTTGGCGGGCTTACAGAAATCTCTGGAGAAACGCCCGGTATCGATGGACGATGTGCATCTGGCTATGAGCCGGCTGAAGCACCGTGCCCTGGTGGTCGGTGAACGCGAGGTGTCTTCGCGACGGATGGGTGAGTGGGTGATGGAGGAGCTGCTAAAGCTTGATCATGTTGCCTATATCCGATTCGCGTCGGTTTATCTGAGCTTTGAAGATATAGAATCGTTCAGGGATGTTATTGAGCGTTTAGAAAGAGAACTTTCGCCCCAGGAAGCAAAAAGTCAGATGCCATTGCTGCAAACAGAAGAAGACAAGATCGGCAAGTCGCGGCGTAAGTAGGAGGCAAATCGCGTGTTCGATCAGGCAGATCAGGATTATATGCGCCAGGCGATTGAGCTTGCTCGACGCGGTTTGTATAGCGCCAGTCCCAACCCGCGGGTGGGGTGTGTTCTGGTAAAAGAGGGGCACGTTATTGGTCGCGGCTGGCATCGTCGCGCCGGTATGCCTCACGCTGAAATTGAAGCGTTGAATGATTGCCGTTCAAATACCGGCTCAATGAAAGCCTGCGCTGAACCGCAAGGTGCCACCGCTTATGTCACCCTTGAGCCCTGTTCTTTTCAGGGTAGAACACCCCCCTGTACTGACGCTCTGCTCGCGGCAGGTGTGAGTAAAGTGATTGTTGGCAACACCGATCCCAATCCTCGAGTCGATGGCTTGCAGAAACTTCGGGACGCGGGTGTAGAGGTATTGACTGGTTGCGAATCTGACGCCTGTGCCACGCTTAACCCCGGTTTTTTCAGTCGCATGCAGCGCGCGCGACCATGGGTTAGAGTCAAACTCGCTATGAGTCTTGATGGAAGAACTGCTCTGGCTAATGGTGAGAGCAAATGGATAACCGGGGAAGTTGCCAGACAGGATGTGCAGTTGTGGCGCGCGCAGGCGGATTGCATCTTAACCGGAGTGGGTACGGTACTGCGCGATGATCCGCAAATGACAGTGCGATTGTCAGATGAGCTTTACCGCGAGCACGGGTACGGTAAGGTAGTGCAGCCGCTGCTTGCCATTGCAGACTCAGAAATAAAAACACCTGAGCATTCGGCACTGTTTGATGCGGAGCGGCCTGTTGTGTTTTACGCCTCTGCCAATGAGTCCGGATCAGTTAACCATGGTGAGATTGTTTCCTGCCCGGGTCCCGATGGCGGCGTAGATCTTGGTGCGCTATTGCAAGACCTGGCTACGCGTGAAATAAATGAAGTGCACGTTGAAGCGGGCGCTGCGCTATGTGCCAGCCTGCTAAAACAGCAATTGGTTGACGAACTATTGTTGTATGTGGCACCTCATGTGTTGGGTGCGGATGCGAAATCGTTGTTTGATCTAACCGGATTGACTGGTATGCACGAACGAGTGGAATTTACCTATCGGGACGTGCAGCAGGTGGGTGATGATTTACGCTTGAGATTAAGCCCTGCGCGATAGTTTGGGAAATGATTTTATTCACTCCATCTGCCATGTGTAGAGTGCAGTGTCGAGAAATTAACGCAGTTGACGGAGCTCGATCGCAGGGAGGGTCACCGGGTACTGTGTCGGTGTGGAATACATCAAATCCCATTAGCTGTACACTACAGACCAAATAATACTAATCAGATTAGAGTGCTTCAATGTCTACAGTTGTCGTTGTTCGCAAAAACGGAGTTGCGTGTATCGCTGCCGATTCACTGACCAGTTATGGTGATATGAAGCTCGCAGCGCATCATGATCCGCACAGTGAAAAGATACAAACATTTGGCGATACCCATATAGCGATTGTCGGTAGTGCTGCGCACACGCTGGTCATAGAAAGCCTGCTTAACAAGGATGATTTCTTTCCTGATTTCAGTGATCGGATGGCGATCTTTAAAACTTTTTCTCAGGCCCATGCGGAGCTTAAAGAAAACTATTATCTGAACACGAAAGATGACGAAGATGATCCTTATGAATCCAGTCATATCGATGCTGTGGCTATTAATGCGCACGGTATATTTGGTATTTATTCCATGCGGGAAGTGTATGAGTACTCGTCATTCTGGGCCACGGGTTCCGGTAGTCCGTATGCGCTCGGCGCTATGCATGCAGTATATGATCGATATGATTCTGCAGAGTCTATTGCCGAGGCGGGAATACTCGCGGGAGCCGAGTTTGATAACGCCTCCTCTATGCCATTGACCAAGCGCAGTGTCACCCTTGCCATAGAGGAAAAAAGCTGATGTTTACCGGTATCATACAAAGCGTTGGTAAGATTACAGGTATTGCGAACATTAATAACGATAGCCGCTTTACCATTGATCTTGGCGGCCTTGATTTAGCGTCAATAGAGTTAGGCGATAGTGTTGCGATAAGCGGTGTTTGTCTGACTGCAGTTGGCTTTGGCAGTAACAGTATGGATGCTGATGTTTCAGCCGAGACGTTATCCTGTACCACCCTCGGGGAGCTTAAGGTTGATGACAGAGTTAACCTTGAGCTGGCGCTGACACCGACCACGCGTCTCGGCGGACATTTAGTCAGTGGTCATGTGGACGGCGTTGGAGAGGTCGCTGATCGCTATCAGGACGGCAGATCCGAGCGTATCGAGATTGTCGCACCGACGGAGTTGTCTCGTTATATTGCCGCCAAGGGTTCTATTTGTATCGACGGTGTGAGCCTTACTGTCAATCAGGTATCGGGTGATCAGTTCGGGGTGAATATCGTGCCCCACACCATCGATAACACCAATCTGGATCGATGGAAGAAGGGCGTGAGGGTGAATCTCGAGATCGATGTTATTGCGCGTTACCTGGAGCGCTTGCTGGCCGGTGGTGGCACCTCGGTGGATAACATCATTCTCGCAGGCGATCAGATACCGCCGGTAGCATAGTCATCCTTAGTTGACCGATTGGGTCGAAACTGAATCGAAATCTGATTGCTAAGGCCTGCCTGAATAGCGGGATGAATAGCGGGATGAATAGCGGGATGAATAGCGGGATTAGTAAATCGGGCAGATCTGTGAATCCGGCGGACATCACAGCCAAACCGCAGCGGTCTACTAAAATAGCAACATCAAACCCGTGGGATGTTGTAGAATCCGGCGCCTTTCCGTATTTAATCCTTTTGAACTCAGGAGTGTCTCCAATGGCAGTCGAACGTACAATTTCTATCATCAAGCCCGATGCAGTTGGCAAGAATGTGATCGGTGAGATCTACAGCCGCTTTGAAAAAGCCGGCCTTAAGGTGGTTGCCGCCAAAATGAAGCATTTGACTCAGGAAGAGGCGGGAGGATTTTATGAAGTCCACAAAGAGCGTCCTTTCTACAATGATCTGGTGTCTTTCATGACCTCTGGTCCGGTGATGATCCAGGTGCTTGAAGGCGAGGGTGCCATTGCCAAAAACCGTGAAGTCATGGGAGCGACCAACCCTGCAGAAGCGGCGGCCGGCACTATCCGCAAAGATTTCGCAGACAGCCTTGACGAAAATGCAGTACACGGTTCCGATGCACCGGAAACCGCAGCCGCTGAGATTGCATTTTTCTTCCAAGATAACGAGTTGTGTGCCCGAACCCGCTAGATTTGTCATCGGAGCCGGTGGCACCGGCTCCGAAATCTGACAAGGCCAATCTGCTCGATTTTGACCGGGCAGGCATGCGAACCTACTTTGAGACGCTGGGCGAGAAGCCATTCCGTGCCGAGCAGGTTCTGAAATGGCTTTATCACCATGGGGTACGCCAGGTTGACGACATGAACAACTTGTCGCTCACACTGCGTGAAAAGCTCAAAGCCAACACTGAAATTTATATCCCCGAAGTTGAAACCGATCATCTGTCATCGGATGGCACCAGCAAATGGACTTTCCGTCTGCGCGGTGGCAACGGCATAGAAACCGTGTTTATTCCCGAGAAGAATCGCGGGACCCTGTGTGTGTCATCGCAGATTGGTTGTGCACTGGATTGCTCCTTTTGCGCGACTGGCAGGCAGGGGTTTAACCGCAATCTGACCACCGGAGAGATTATTGGCCAGGTGTGGTTGGCCACACAATTGCTTGCAGAGAAACCCGCGACCCGAAATCACCGGATTACCAACGTGGTGATGATGGGTATGGGTGAGCCGTTGCTGAACTTCAACCATCTGGTCAGGGCACTGAATCTAATGCTCGACGACAATGGATACGGTTTGAGTAAGCGCCGGGTCACGGTCAGTACCAGCGGGGTACTGCCGGCAATGGATAAACTCAAGGAAGCGGTGGATGTGTCATTAGCAGTATCGCTGCATGCACCGACTGATGAGCTCCGAACCCGGCTGGTGCCTTTGAATGAAAAGTACCCGATAAATGAACTGATGGAGGCCTGCCGCAGGTGGGTGGGTACAGGAGATCGCAAACGACATATTCTTTTTGAGTATGTGATGCTCGAAGGCGTCAATGATCAGCCGCAGCAGGCGCGTGAACTCGTCAAACTTTTGAAGGGGTTTCCGTGCAAGGTGAATCTGATTCCTTTTAATCCGTTTCCGATGTCCGGTTACACGCGTTCTCCTGATGCATCGGTAGCGCGTTTTTGGAAGATATTGAACGATAACAAGATCGTTGCCACTCGTCGCAAGACCCGCGGTGATGATATTGAAGCCGCCTGCGGACAATTGGCAGGACAAGTGAATGATAGAAGCAAACGCGAGTTGAAGTTTATCAAGCCACGCTTCGGAGAAAATTTGTGATGATGAAATTAACTGCTTCTAAAAGTCAGGCGGTATGCGCGCAAAAGGTCGCTAAGCGGGCAATGCTGGCCTGTGCTGTGTTCGCACTGCTTGGTGCATCGGCTGGCTGTGCGACTAAATCTGCCTTCGATCATTTGAGCAGCGACGAGAAAGCGGCCAATTTCAATGCTGAGCTCGGGACCAATTACCTGGCTACCGGTGAACTTGAAAATGCCGAGGTAAAACTTGAGCGTGCGTTGGCACAGGATCCGGGAAATGCACTGGCCAACAACAGTTACGCAAAGCTGCGAGCCACGCTTGAGGATCCGCAGGGTGCTGATAGTGCGTTTATCAAGTCTATCCGTCTCGATCCGAAGCGTGCCGAGTATCGCAATAACTACGCGATCTTTCTGTGTGGTCAGGGCCGCGTTGCCGAGGCAATTTCGCAGTTTGAGGCGGCGTCCAGGAACAAATTCTACCGCACGCCGGAGTTCGCACTGGATAATGCCGGTGTCTGTGCAATGGATCATAGCCAGTTCGAGCTCGCAGATAAGCACCTGCGTGATGCAATTCGGTTGAATCCTGCGTTCGCGCCCAGCATGCTGCACATGGCAGAATTGAAACTAAAAACAGGTGACGCTGCCGTTGCTGATGCTTATCATGCACGGTTCCTGACGTTATCTCGCCATACACCGCGAAGCCTCGCAGTGGGGATTGACATCAAGCGCTCTGTAGGTGATCAAGCTACTGCGCAGGAATATGCGGAACAACTGGTTGCCAACTACCCGAGATCAAGTCAGGCCAGAACATTTCTCGCCTCAAACTAAAACCTGTCTCTGCATTGTGACTGCAGAGTTGCTTTCTGGTTTTTTCCTGGGGGTTTGATCGCCACTGTTCTATCCGTGATGCGTTTTACCCGGTTTGGCCGGGGCTGTACCTGGTTTGTGATAAAAATAATAATATCGCCCTGATCGGACTCGATCCGCTACCGGGCAAACACACAAACAACGGCGTTCAAACTCTATGGCACAAGCGGTCAAAAGCATTAAAGGCGTACATGATGTACTGCCATCAGACATGCACCTGTGGCACTTCCTTGAATCGGTAGTGCGCGAGGTCATGTCAGGCTACGGCTATCGTGAGATCCGTACCCCGATTCTTGAAAAAACCGAGCTCTTTCATCGCTCTATTGGTGATGTCACCGATATCGTCGAGAAAGAGATGTACTCGTTCGAAGATCGCAATGGCGACAAGTTGTCACTGCGTCCTGAGAATACCGCCAGTTGTGTTCGGGCAGCTATCCAGCATGGCTTGCTTACCAATCAGCAGATGCATCGATTGTGGTACCTCGGGCCTCAGTTCAGACGGGAAAATCCGCAACGGGGACGTTACCGGCAGTTTTGGCAGGTCGGTGCAGAGGTCTATGGAATCTCAGGGCCGTATATAGAGTCCGAACTGATATTACTCAGTGCCAGACTGTGGCAAAGACTCGGTTTGGCTGAGCACGTGAAGCTGCAAGTCAATTCACTGGGTAATAGTGAAGACAGAGATCGCTACCGCGAAGTGCTGGTCGGTTATCTTAATGACCACCTGACCGATCTTGATGAAGATTCCAAACGTCGCCTGAAAACTAATCCACTCAGAGTGCTGGATACAAAAAATCCATCTATGGCAAATATTGTCGCATCAGCGCCGAGCGTGCTCGAGCATTTGTGTGATGAGTCGCGGGAGCATTTTGAAGGTCTGCAGGCATCGCTAAAAAAGAGCGGTGTGCCTTTTGAGATCAACACACGTCTGGTCCGAGGTCTGGATTACTACAGTCATACGGTCTTCGAGTGGGTGACAGACCAACTCGGTGCTCAGGGTACGGTTTGTGCCGGTGGTCGCTATGACGGTCTGACCGAGCAGCTCGGCGCTAATCCGACACCCGGTGTGGGTTGGGCGTTGGGTGTCGAGCGATTACTGGCGCTGGTCGTTGACGCTGGCAATCCTCCTGCGCCTGAAACGCCGGATGTCTACATGGTGCTGGCAGGCAATGACGCCATTGTGAGTGGATTGGCGCTAGCGGAGGAAATTCGGCTGGCCGAGCCCGGATGGAGTGTGGTGTGCAATTGTGCCGGCGCGAGTATGAAGAGTCAGTTCAAGCGTGCTGACAAGAGCGGTGCATCCGTCGCACTGGTAATTGGTGACGGTGAAATTACGGAGGGTACAGTGAGCGTTAAATTACTACGTGAACAGACTCAACAGCAAACGGTGTCCAGAGCGCAATTGATGGATGTACTGCGCGGTATACTTGGATAATATGGCAACCTGGCCAGGACATGGCCGGTTATCCCCCCAGGGTTAAGATTAGATGGCTGAATACGAAACAGAAGAACAACAGGTCGAAGCACTCAAGCAGTGGTGGGCTGAGAACGGTCGTGCCGTATTGATGGGCATCGGCCTTGGTCTGGTGCTGATTTTTGGTTTCCGGTTTTGGCAGAGTTCAAAGGTCTCAGCAGCTCAGGATGCCTCCAGTGCTTATACCAATGTACTTGAATCTCTCGAGCAGGAAGACGACGGCGCAGAGTTTTTGTCCCTGGTAGAGGAGATCCGCGATGAACATGGCGATTCACCCTATGCCGCGATGGCAAGTCTTGCGGAAGCACGGTTTCAGGTAGAGAACGATCGCCTGCCAGAGGCTGAAGAGGCGTTGCGCTGGGCAGTGAATAAAGGCGCGTTTCGCGAGGTCGTGCCGGTTGCGCAATTGCGTCTCGCCAGAGTACTGAAAGCTCAGGATAAACATGAAGACGCGCTGGAAGTTCTGGATGAGGTTACCGCCACAGCTTACACCGGTCATGTCGAAGAGATTCGTGGTGACATCTATCTCGATCAAGGCAATGAATCAGAAGCGGCGTCAGCCTACCAGCGAGCTCAAAACTCTGGTGCTCCCACCACTTCAGGGGCGGCGTTACAGCTTAAGATTGATGATCTGGCAACAGCCGGAAGCGATGAGCAATCATAATCAGGGGTTGCAGTATGTCCAGTGATAAGCCGAGAGCGATAGCCAGTGATAAACCGAGAGTGATAGAAAGTGCAATCGTAAGAACTGCCATTGCCTCTATTGCCTTGCTTGCGATCGGTGCGTGTGCCAATGGCTTACCGAAACCCAAGCCCGCAAAACTTGAGGGTGTCAATACTGTTCAGGCGGCCGAGCTGGAGTGGTCTGCCAGTGTCGGTGAAAGCAGCGCGCGCGATGCCGTTAAACTCTCGCCATTTGTCACTGAAGATAATGTTTTTACCGTGGATGCAAAGGGCAGGATCAGTGCCTTTGATGTAGCGTCCGGAGAAGTCAACTGGACTTCTAACCTCAGCCGCAATGTCACCGCCGGCGTCAGTGGCGATGAAGACAATTTATACGTTGCAACGGCCAATGGTGAGGTGTTCGCTATCAGTCAGGCTCACGGCGGCACAATCTGGACAAGCAATGTGTCATCAGAAGTGATCGCGGCACCGGTAGCCGGTAGCGATTATGTTGTCGTGCGCAGCATTGACGGTAAAGTATATGCGCTTGAGAAGGGCACCGGTGAACGCCGATGGCTCTACACATACAATGTTCCGGCCTTGAGTATTCATGGTAATGGCAGGCCGGTTGTTGTGGCTGACGGCGTGTTGGTCGGGCTTGATAACGGAAGGTTAGTGGCTCTGCGTGAAGCTGATGGCCGAGTTTTTTGGGATGTCGGGCTCGGTGGCAGCGAGGGTAGATCCGAGGTCGAGAAACTCAATGATCTCGATGCTGACATAAAGATACTTGATCCCTACATCTACGCAGTGAACTATCAGGGCAAACTGGCTCAGATTGACCCGGTCCAGGGGCAACTGACCTGGTCCAGTGATGTGTCTTCTGTAGCAGGTCTTGAGGTGACACCAACGCTTGTTTTTGTGACCGATGAGTTCGATACCGTTCATGCCTATCGTCGTGAAACCGGTGAGTTACAATGGTCGCAGGATAAGCTCTCTAATCGCGATCTGACCAGCCCGGTGGTGTATGAGTCAGGGTCGGTAATTGTTGGTGATCTGGATGGCTTTCTGCACATCCTGTCAGTTGAAGACGGAGAAATCATCGGCCGGGTGAAAACCGGTATTGGAGCGATTGCAGCTCAGCCAGTTTTGCAGGGTAACATGGTTTATGTGCAGGGGCGCACCGGAAAGGTCGCGGCGGTAAAGCTTTAGCGGGCTCCGACGGATCCTTTAATAACCGTGTCCCGATTGACCTGACTCTGCGTTTCCCGGTTTTTGAAAACCACGGTTTCTGAAAAATAACGGGTAGAAGCGACTTATCGATTGCCGCACAATGGCCCGTAATATTCATCAGCTCCAATCCGGCTAAGCGGTTACACTTGTCACAATGAAACCCGTAATTGCACTTGTCGGTCGTCCGAACGTCGGTAAGTCCACTCTATTCAATAAGCTCACAAAGTCCAGAGATGCACTCGTCGCAGATTATGCGGGGCTCACGCGTGACCGTAAGTATGGTGACGGCAAGCTCGGTGAGATCGAATATCTGGTTATCGATACGGGCGGATTGAATGGTGAGTCAGAAGTACTGGATGTCCGCATGCAACAGCAAAGCTGGCAGGCGGTAGACGAGTCTGATGTGGTGGTATTCATGGTCGATGGCCGAGACGGCCTCACCCCCGTTGATGAAGAGATTGCCAATACGCTCAGGCGTTCCGGCCAAACCGTATGTCTGGTAGTCAATAAAACAGACACCATGGATGAAGCGCAGATTGCCGCTGAGTTTTATCAGCTTGGTATCGGCGAGCCACATTGTATTGCAGCGGCCCATAGCCGTGGGTTGCTGAAGATGATGCGTGCGGTACAGGAGATGCTTCCAGCACCTGCTGATAGCGTAAGTGATGATATCGAAGAAGGATTGCGGCTCGCTGTGGTCGGGCGCCCTAATGTGGGTAAGTCTACGCTGATCAATCGGTTCCTGGGTGAGGAACGGGTGGTGGCGTTTGATATGCCGGGTACCACCCGTGACAGCATTGAAGTGCCGTTTGAACGCGACGGACACGTGTATACGCTCATCGATACCGCAGGGGTCAGACGGCGTGGCAAGATATCGGACAAAGTAGAAAAATTCAGTGTGATTAAAGCACTGCAGGCTATTGATGAATGTAACGTCTGTGTGTTGTTGCTTGATGCAACCGAACGCATAACTGATCAGGATCTTAACTTGTTGGGTTATGTGATTGATAAAGGCCGCGCACTGATAGTAGCCGTTAACAAGTGGGACGGTCTTGAGCACGATCAGCGTGAACAGATTAAAACCGACATCTCCAGACGATTGGATTTTTTGAGTTTTACCAGTATTGAGTTTATCTCGGCGTTGCACGGTACAGGGGTAGGTAACCTGTTTAAGCTTGCCAACCGTGCATACGATTCAGCGATGATCGATATGGCCACACCTCAGCTCACTCGTATGCTTGAATATGCTGTTCAGCAACATCAGGCGCCGCTGGTTCGTGGCCGTAGAATTAAAATGCGCTATGCTCACCAGGGTGGCTCTAATCCCCCGGTCATTGTTGTTCACGGTAATCAGACAGAGAGGGTGCCGGATACCTATAAGCGTTACTTAAGTAACTACTTTCAGCGTGAGCTTAAGTTGTTTGGAACACCTGTCAGAATTGATTTCAAAGGATCGGACAACCCGTATAGCCATATCAGAAACAAACTAACACCACGGCAGGAGCGCAAACGCAAACGCATGATTAAGCGCTTTAAGAAGTAGTGAGGAGATGCCATGAACAGAACTTATACAATCACTGAGGTGAATCAGCTCAGTGAAAGCGAGTTTATCGATTTGCTTGGTGGTTTATACGAGCATTCGCGTTGGGTTGCAGAGCAGGTGGTATCCAGCCGTCCGTTTGCTGATCGCGATGAGCTTGAAGCGGCGATGAAGGATTGTGTTGTTGGGTCTTCTAAAGAGGCGCAGTTAGGTATTCTAAAAGCACACCCTGAATTCGCTGGTGTGGCAAATACCGAATTGACAGAGAGCTCTACCGCGGAACAAAGTAGTTTAAGTTTAAACTCACTACCACCAGAGCAGCATGCAAAAATGCAGGTTTATAATAAAAAGTTTATGCAACAGTATGGTTACCCAGGCATTGTAGCGGTGCGATTGCAAACTTCGGTAGATGGCATTTTTGCAGAGTTTGATCGGCGCCTGAACAATACCGCAGAGCAGGAACAAACTGATGCACTGGAGCAGGTCTACTCGATAGTCCACTTCAGGCTGCACGATCTGATTTCGGGTTAGGACCCGAAAGGCCTCATGTCATCTGCGGAGGTGACTCTGTTTGTCATTAGGTCAGCGCTGTGTGCGGCGAAAAGTCTGAACGGGCAATAAATAAAACTAAAGTTTGGGTGACTACTGCCGATACACGCGCTGTTGAGGGGTTCGGCCAGGATACCCGCAGCATCACAAAATAAAAATCAACAACATTGTGGTGACACTTGAAAAACGAGAAATCTTTGCAACCGCCAGCAGAGTGCTCTGGGATAACAGCCAAATTGCCCTGTCCGCAGGAAAGCATGCAGCAATGGCTTAATGATGCACTTAACAGTTCAGATGCCCGTGACAGGATTGCGGTAACGACCGGTGTCAGTAAAGGGGTATTCGGGTCTTTGCATCTATATAAAGGCAGTTCCTTTGATCAGGATGCCTGCAACGATAGTGACTACTACGAAGACAGAAAGTGTGCTTAACCACTTGTTTGCTGTAGTGTAGTTACAGCTTGCGTAAGTGCACGCGATCGATATCGTGATTGGCGTTTTTGTGCAATATCAGATCAGCGCGAAACCGGGTTGGATGGATATTGTCACGCAAGTTGACCAGGTTGATCGAATCCCAAATATCAGAAGCCGTTGCAATGGCGTCATCTTCGTTCAGTTTTGAGAAGTGCGAAAAATAAGCGCCCGGCTTTTTGAAGACGCTATTTCTAAAAGTGAGGAAGCGGTTTATGTACCACTGCTTTACGTCTTTCTCTTCAACATCAACATAGATTGAAAAGTCGAAAAAATCCGATACGAAAAGATTCGGTTCATGTTTTTTCGTGGTCCCTGCCTGCAGGACATTCAATCCTTCTACTATCAATACATCCGGTTGATCAACGATGACGTATTCACCTGGTACGATATCGTATTGTAAATGCGAATATACCGGTGCCCTGACGTTGCGAGCACCGCTCTTGATATCAGATAAGAATTTCAATAGTGCTGCGCGATCATAGCTTTCCGGGAAACCCTTTCGCTCCATCAGGTCACGACGTTCGAGTTCTGCGGTCGGCAATAAAAAACCATCCGTATTCACTAAATCTACTCGCGGATGCCCTGGCCATCGTTTTAACAGGGTTTGCAGGATTCTCGATGAAGTACTTTTTCCGACAGCAACACTGCCAGCCACTCCGATGATAAAGGGCACTTTGGGAGTGGAATCCTGCATAAACCGCGCGGTTTGCGCATTGAGTTTCTGGACTGACTCTACATAGAAGCTGAGTAATCTGGACAGAGGCAAATAGACGTTTTCAACTTCGGTGACAGAGGCACTTTCGTTGATCCCCTGCAGCGCGCTCAGCTCGGCTTCAGTTAACCCGAGCGGGGTATTGTCCTTGAGCTTGGCCCACTGCTGAATGCTGAACTCGCGATGAGGTGTAACAGGCAAGGAAGATGGTCCTGTTGCTAGATTTCGGTTAGTGCAACTTACAGAATAAAGCCGGACGCGGCAAACAGCAGATGCCGGAAAGTCGTACCGTTAAACCCTGTAGGTCGCTGAGGCTTTAGAAGGGGCCAAAAAAAAAGCGGGGCATTGCCCCGCTTTAGAACGACATTGAGATCTGTGGTTACATCATGCCCTGCAGTTTTTCAAGCAGTGGGCCTGTAACAGGACCAATCACATCACCAACACCCGGGATATCGCTCGCTTTTTCAAGCAGCGGAGTGAGTGCGCCCACTTTGTCACCAATCAGGCCAGTCAGAGGACCGCGTGCTGCCTCAGGTACTTTGCCCATCAGGCCAGACAGGCCATCAGCCTTGGATGATACTGCTTCGAGATCTGGAAGGGCTGCTTTTGCAGAGTCGACATCAGTGATGCCTGAAAGCGCGCCAGTCGCACCGTCGAATACTCCGTTGATCTCTCCACCCACATCCACGCCGTCAACATCGACAGCAGGCATAGTAACGTTGGTTGCACTGG
>CAZQKJ010000029.1:8480-18939 GCA_964593315.1 uncultured Granulosicoccaceae bacterium | reverse complement strand
AAATAGCCCAATCCGGGCCAAACAGAGCGTAGAGAAATGAGCGATAAACTGGTAATCAGCGGCGTGCTGATGTTGACAATTCTTCTTCTGGTCGGCTTTTACTTCGTGGAGTTCCTGCCGCACATTCTATCCTGAGAAACGGATCTGGCAGTTGGATAACGGGCTCGGATCATCGGAGGATCCGGCAAGGAGCGTAGCGCTGTGCGCTGGTATCATATGTAAAGATTATGGATCAGTTCTGCGTGATATAGCAGTCAAACAAAGAAAAGCGATTGCAGCGCATACTAAAAGCGACATAGATAAACTCCTGTTTTCACTGACTTTTGATAAATACCCCGAGTCAGAAACGCAAGATTAAACCAGCGACAGCAATTTGTCACATGATTGCTTCACATTCCTCACAGTTTTGGGACAAAGCCAACCAGGCACAAAGTCTCTGATAACCCGCAGGCCGCCAGCGATTCAAGTGTGATCCACTGCTACACAACTCACCCGCTAATATCTAAACGTATACATTATGTAACATAGTGCTCAGTTCCCGACGCATGTTTAGTTCAATATCCGTCGATTGCCGTTGTGCAAACCGCAACGGTGCAATTCAGGAGCTAACCCATGGAAGCACTATCACCACTAAATGAGAGAAAAGCTGCAACCCGCAGTCTGAACTTGCTGGCGGCAGGCGCACTGATCGCCATCGCGATCGTCGGATTTATCCTTGTTGCCAATGCAGGCTTAAGCGGCGATCAAAACGACGCCCGGGTGAGCGTCTCCTCCAAGTCCTAGGAGCCTCGCGCGGCAGAATTCCTACTGCTGCGAACGCACATTCACGGTGCGCTCTCATTGTGCACAACTCTACTGCACACATTGCCTGATTCGCCCGTCTGTTAAGACGGGCGTTGCAGCGCCTCGCCGGGCAATCTAACATTACCTCTTCTGTAGATATTCAATCACAAGAAGAGACGCCCTTTTGACCAATAAAACCCTGTACGACAAGATCTGGGACGCCCACGTCGTGAGTACCGAGCCGGATGGCACCTGCCTGATATACATTGACCGGCATCTGGTGCACGAAGTCACCAGTGCGCAGGCCTTTGCAGGCCTGCGGCAAAACAGTCGCAAGGTTCGGCGCCCGGAGCTGACACTCGCGGTTGTCGATCACAATATCCCTACTTCGGATCGCTCCAAGGGTATCGACGATCCAGAGAGCAAATTGCAAGTCGACACGCTAAGCACCAACACCCATGAATTTGGCGTCGAATACTTTGATGAACGTGATGAACGACAGGGTATCGTTCATATCATCGGCCCGGAGCAAGGCTTTACACTACCAGGCACCACTGTGGTCTGCGGCGACTCTCACACTGCAACTCATGGTGCTTTTGGAGCGCTGGCGCATGGCATTGGCACATCAGAAGTAGAACACGTGCTCGCATCGCAAACTCTGGTGCAGAATAAATCAAAGAACATGCAGGTACTTGTCAAAGGCAAACTACCTGAAGGTGTCACCGCAAAAGATCTGACACTTGCTGTCATTGCTAAAACCGGAACCGCAGGTGGCACAGGCCACGTTATAGAATATCGCGGAGAGGCCATTTCTGATTTGTCCATGGAAGGCCGAATGACACTATGCAACATGGCCATTGAAGGTGGCGCTCGAGCGGGCCTGGTAGCGCCTGATGAAAAAACATTTGCGTATCTGAAAGGCCGACCGAAATCGCCTAAAGGTAAAGACTGGGATGAAGCAGTTGCCTACTGGAAAACACTGACAACTGATGAAGGCGCACACTTTGATCTAACGGTTGAACTCAACGCCCGTGATATTGCACCGATAGTCACCTGGGGCACTTCACCAGAAGACGCACTACCCATAACAGATACAGTACCCGACCCTCAATCCTTCAGTGACGAACACAAGCAGGCGGCCGCCAGGCGATCTCTTGAATACATGGGTCTCACTGCCGGCACGCCGCTCTCAGACATAACTATCGACAAAGTGTTTATCGGTTCTTGTACTAACGGAAGAATTGAAGACCTGCGCGCTGTCGCCAAGGTAGTCGAAGGGAAAAAGATAGCAGCGAGTGTCAGTGCGATGGTAGTACCTGGCTCCGGATTGGTAAAAAAGCAAGCTGAAGAAGAAGGTATTGCAGATACACTAAAGGCCGCGGGTTTCGACTGGCGTGAACCCGGCTGCTCCATGTGCCTTGGCATGAACCCGGATCGACTGCAACCACAAGAACGGTGCGCTTCAACTTCAAACCGCAACTTTGAAGGCCGCCAGGGACACGGTGGAAGAACACACCTGATGTCACCGGCCATGGCCGCCGCCGCCGCCGTAACTGGCAAACTGACAGACGTACGCTCTATTTAAACGGGACAGCATAATGAAATCAATGAAAGAACTTTCAGGAGTGGCCGCCCCGCTACCGATGATGAATGTCGATACCGATATGATCATCCCTAAGCAGTACTTGAAAACCATTAGTCGTGACGGGCTTGGCAAAGGCCTGTTTCACTCCATGCGCTACAACGATGACGGCACAGACAATCCAGACTTTGTATTAAATAAAGACACCTACAAAAATGCACCATTGTTGATCGCAGGTGACAACTTCGGTTGTGGCTCATCGCGGGAGCACGCCGCGTGGGCACTGGAAGATTTTGGGATACGCTGTGTTATCGCACCCAGCTTTTCAGATATTTTCTACAACAATGCATTTAAAAACGGCATGTTGCTGGTTAAGCTTCCACAGGAAGTCATAGACAACCTCACACAACAGGCTGAATATGGTTCCAACGCAGTATTTTCTATCGACCTTGAAGCTCAAACTCTGACTGCACCGGATGGTTCAGAGCACACATTTGAACTGGATGAGTTTCGCAAACATTGTTTGTTGAACGGGCTGGATGAGATTGCTCTAACACTAGAAAAAGAGTCCAGCATCGCAGGCTTTGAAAAGAACGCTTCCGATTCACACAACTGGCTAACTCCGGCCAGCTAATTTGTCAGACACACAAGAATAATGAAAAACGTTTCAATACTGTTATTGCCGGGCGACGGCATCGGACCAGAAGCCATTGCCGAACTCTCGCGCGTGATCGAATGGTTTGACCACAACCGGGGTATCAATTTCGATATCACCACAGATGATGTTGGAGGCGCTGCCTACGAAAGGTATGGCACCCCTCTTTCTGATACCACATTGGACACTGCTAAAAAAGTAGATGCCATTGTCATGGGTGCTGTCGGTGGCCCGCAATGGGATAACGTAGAGCGTCACCTACGACCTGAAGCAGGCCTCCTAAGCTTGCGAAAAGAGCTTGATCTGTTTGCAAACCTGCGCCCTGCCACTTGCCGCGCAGCGCTTGCTGCCGCCTCATCGTTACATGAAGAGTTGGTATCAGGTCTGGATATACTCATCCTGCGCGAACTCACCGCTGGTGTGTACTTTGGTGAACCACGCGGCATAGAAACAACCTCAGATGGAAGAAGACGCGGTTTTGACACTCAGGTCTATTTTGAAGATGAGATCGAAAGGCTACTACGAGTAGGCTTTGAGCTTGCCGCTAAAAGAAACAGCCTGCTGCATTCAGTAGAAAAAGCCAATGTAATGGAATCAGGTGTATTCTGGCGCGAGATTGCAACCCGCTTAGGTAAAGAATATCCCAACATTAAGCTCGAGCATATGTATGCTGATAACTGCGCCATGCAACTGGTAAGGGAACCAAAGCAATTTGATGTCATTGCCACAGACAATCTATTTGGCGATATCCTGTCAGATTGTGCCGCCATGCTGACCGGCTCACTGGGAATGCTGCCGTCAGCATCACTTGGTTCAGAAATCAACGGCAAGCGCGCGGCACTATACGAGCCAGTACACGGCTCTGCACCAGACATTGCGGGCCAGGGACTCGCCAATCCATTAGCGACTATACTCTCCTTTGCCATGTGCCTGAGATTCTCTTTTGACCGACAGGCCGATGCAGACTTACTTGAAAGTGCTGTTGACCAGGTGCTCGCCAAAAATATTCGTACCACTGATATTGCAGCAAAAGGCGTCAAGCCGGTTTCAACATCAGATATGGGCACAGCAGTTCTGGCAGCACTGGATGAGATCGGTGCCTGAAGCACCTAACCGACAATCAGTGCAACCGATTACCTGTCACTGTAGCTGTAGCATCTGAAGTTAAACGGAGTCTTACATGCTTAAGAATATCGGCCAAAAAGCGCGCGCCACTGTTACCAGCCGAGTCAATACCGGCTCGGGTGAATCAGCTAACCCGGCAGCTTCAAAAACAGTAAAGAATAAGGAAGAGCAGTTTCTAATTACTGATCGAGTGGAAAAGAATCGTGCCAAAGCGGTAACCACACATCAGAATGCGGTTGAGATATTAGCGTTAGCACAATCAGACAGCAGCCAGCTTGTTGTAGACAACTGCGCTCGCAGATACGCCCAGCTGACCAAAGATAATGATGAAAGCAGACAAGCGCTCGACCCGCTTCTGAGTAACCCCTCTACTCGTGCGTTATTTTTTTCAATAACTGCACAAAGCGATGAAGAGTCATTGCGACAGTTTGGTCTCGACAAAGCTCAGACAGACAGTGATCTTTTGATTGTTGCAGACAAAGCGCGCTTTCACGACACACGACTGGCCGCGGCGCACAAAATACAGGCAATCGAAAACGCCGATAAGTGCTGGCGCAGCATGAAAACAAAAGACAAGGTAGTTGCACGTGAACTCAAAGCGCGCCTTGACCAACAGCGTGAAGAGCAAAGTGCTGAGGCTTCTCATAACGCAAATATCGAGAAAATACTGAGCGAGATGGATAAGCTTGCAAACAGTGTGTGGCAACCCGGATCGGTCAATCGATTTGATCACTTCTCGTCTCAGTGGTCACAGCTCCAGCCATCACCAACCGCAAGCGTTGCCGAGCAATTTACCCGGTTGTACGACAAAGCCAACCAAAAAGCGATTCAATGGCGTAACAAACAGTCACTGGAGGAGCAGCAGCAAACGGTCATAGACACACTCAACAATGTTAAAGACTCGATTAGCAAGGCACATGCAGAAAAGCTTGGCGAACTTTTACCTACTTATAAAACAACACTGAGAAACCAGCAACAACACTGGCAACAGATCAGTCAAAAATCCGAACTGACAAAAGCCCGCATAGAAGAATTCCAAACAACAGACAAGCGCGTACAAGCCGACATAAAAAACGCCGATATTGTTTTAAGTGCCAGTCAGTCTCTGGAAAACGAAAATACCGGCCAAGCCTCACTGACGAAATCATTGAAGGCGCTTGAGTCGTTAAACACACAATCCGGGAATGCAGAATACCTTAAGGCAGTTCCGCAACTCCTAGAAAAAGCCAAAACAAAACTTGAACAAAAAAGCTCTGCAGATAAAGAGCTCAAGCAACAGATACACAAGCAAATGGGAAGCCTCAATAGCGCGATTGCCGCAAAGCGCTGGGGGCCTGCAAAGTCAATTCAGGAGCGACTAACCAGGAAAGTGGCGCGCCTTAGTGCCAGGGACCAAACAGCATACGCTGATAAGCTTGCAAGACTTGAAACCAAAGTCACCGAACTCGGGGATTGGAAAGAGTTTGCCTCTGAGCCAAAGCTCATCACACTGTGTGAGCAGATGGAAAACGTTCCGACTTTAAAACTATCGCCAAATGACGCTGCCGATCGAATAAAAGAACTGCAGACTCAGTGGAAATCTATGGGTGCCAGCCCTGCGCAGCAAAAGCACTGGCCTCGCTTTAAGACAGCATCAGATACTGCCTATGAGCCCTGTGCAAAATATTTTTCTGCACGCCGTGAAGATCGAAAGAACAAATTGGCCAAACGCCGTGAGATTTGCGAGCTACTTGAGAATTTTGAAAAAAAGACTGACTGGGATCAACCCGATTGGCGCATCGTTGAAAAAGCCATAAGAACCGCCAAGCAGGACTGGAAAGCCAACCAGGTTTTCGATAAAAAGCGGGGACGTGCGCTGGAAGACCGATTCACTAAGATCCTACAACTTCTTGATGAAAAACTCGACCCACTCTACAACGCCAATGCTGCAGAGAAGAAAGATCTGATCGAAAAAGTAACCAAGCTCAGTGAAGGTGAGATAAACCAGCATAGCGTTAACCAGGTAAAAAGCCTGCAGTCAGCGTGGCGCGTTACTGGTGTTTGCCGTCAAAAAGAAGACCGCGCACTGTGGAAGGAATTCAATACTGTTACCAATAAGGTATTTGAAACTCACCGTGGATTAAAGCGTGAACAGCATGCAGCGAGTATGGAACATGTACAGCGTGCACGTGAAATCATCAAAACCATTTCAGGGATCAAAAACTCAAACGAGCCAGTCAATGAAAAGTCATTAACCGAGCTTCAAACTGAATTCAGTCAACTACCCGAGTTCCCTGATAGAGATCAAAAGAGAATTTTTCGCGACTACCAGAAAGCACTCGACTCAGTCGACCGGTATCGCCAACAAGCGATTGATCACAACCGTAAGCGTGCAATGGAAAGCCTGCGGCACAATGCAGAGCTATGTCAACAACTCGAGAGTCTGGTTGGACAAGACTTTGAGAGTATAAGCAATCAAGTCGACAGCATAGAGGATGAATGGCAGGTTCCGGAGAAAAGCGAAAACCCCAAGGCGGTCAAAGCGCTAAATGCACGTAAGCAGGCAATAATCGAACTGCTGAAATCAAACTCAAACCCCGACTTTGAATCCAACAATCACAATAGAAGACTGTTATGCATAGAGCTTGAAATACTATGTGATCGCGAAACACCGCAGGAAGACAAAGCACTTCGGATGCAGTATCAGTTAGAGCTACTGCAAAACGGGCTTCAGTCAAGTAGTGCTGTATCTTCTAAAACAGAGCAACTCGAAACACTACATATCAAATGGCTGACGGCACCACCACCAAGTGCTGATCTTCGGGACAAACTTGAATCAAGATTCAACGAAGCACTGAATTCTACCAACAAGCAGATTCAGTGATAGTTCAGATTAAAACGGTGCATGGTTGCCAGCGTCACAAATCAGCCAGGTTCTCCTATCAGGTGGATAAGGGTCGGGATTATAATCTCATGAAGTCACTAAAGGCAGATTTTCCTACGCGCTATGTAGCTAGCTTACCGGACCCGGCCCACCCGATGACACACCTGCAAAAACCATTGGTAGCATCAATTTTTAAGTAGTTAATTAACCCGAAGTCACTATCGAATGAATTCTACCGTACACTTAAATAACATCATCCGATCATGCGCCATCCTACTGTTCCTTGTGAGTTTTACTACGCCTGCGCAAGCTCAAACCAATAGCGCCAATGATGTGTGTATTGGCGCACCGGCCCTGCCTGCACCACAAAATAACGTAGTACGAGTGACCAATGAGGAAGAACTGCGGGATGCGATAAAAGATCTCCGCGCAGGCACGACCATTGCCATCTCACCGGGGCGTTACAATCTGCTCAATACGCTCTCGATTACCGTTGACGATGTCACCATCAGAGGTGAATCGGAGGACTGTTCATCAGTCGAGCTAATAGGCCGTGGCATGGAGAATCAGGACTACGGAAACGTTGGCAATGGTTTTTGGATCAAAGCGAACAATACCACTATCGCCAACCTGACCGTGCGCGAAGTATTTCTCCACACAATACAGATTGACGGTAATGCCGGTTCACCACGAATATACAATGTACGCTTAGTGAACTCTGGACAACAGTTTATCAAAGCCAATCCACTAGACTTCGGCAAGGGTGTTGATAACGGCGTAGTTGAATACAGTGTGATGGAATACACCGACGGGCCATCCAGAGTAAATTTTGAGAATGTCGGAACCGGCTATACCAATGGCGTTGACATTCATGCGGGCAGCGGATGGCGTATCAGCAACAACCGGTTCAGTAATTTTCACACACCCGACAATGCAGACCATCTTTGGAATGCAGCGGTACTCGCATGGAACGGAGCGCGCGATACAATTACCGAGAACAATATTTTTATCGATGTCGATCGATCAATTGCCTACGGTTTGGAGGAAAAAAATAACGATCACCAGGGAGGCGTAATACGCAACAACATGGTAGTGATGACCCCGGGCCTATACTCCGAAGCACGTACCAGCGCCGCCGATGCGAGTATACTGGTGTGGGATTCTCCCGGCACCAAGGTGCTTCATAACTCGCTATTGCTTAGCGGCAATATACCCAATTCAATAGAAGTGCGATACGCCACCAGAAGCGTTGAAGTCTCTAACAACATCGCAGATGGTTCCGTCAGGCACAGGGATCGAAAATTCTTTTTAAGCAACGGCAACGTAACCAACGCTAAACCTGACTGGTTTATAAACCCGCCTGATGGCAACTTAAGAATACGACCAGAAGCAACCCGGCAGCTGATTAAATCACGTCGACATCGCGAAGCACCAGTTGATGTTGATGGTAACGCCCGACCACTGGGAAGAAGAGTACTACCGGGCGCTAACAATCCGGAGTGACCAGCAGGATTGACCCTGCTCGACTCTACACGCCCGCGCTTGAACAAGCTCTACGAGTAATCACTCCGTTTTCAGCCTGTGATAGTGTCTGACTTCAAGCGATTTTGGGTGTTTAGTTTTCGCAAACACTATCGTTGCAGGTCACAGTACACACACCAATCTGACTATGGATAACACTCCAGGCCAAAGCACTTAATGCGTATCCAGTCTCCAGAGCGTCCGGACAATATTCCACTCGCAATAAGCGTGATCGTTTTTACAGTACTGGCCTTATCGCTTGGAGATGCGCTCATCAAGCAAGGCAGCAGTACTTTTTCTCTCTGGCAAATTTTCGTACTCAGATCGGTCATTGCTATCCCCGCTCTGATTGGCTTCATGCTGATCTACAACAGACAAATACTGAAGTGTATAGACAATCTTGCCTATACCGTTTTACGCAGTTTGCTTTTAGTGACCATGTGGGTGCTGTACTACTTGTCACTACCGCACTTGTCGCTCTCTGTTGCAGCAGCAGCCTACTACACTCTACCTCTGTTCATCACATTGTTCTCCGCCATTTCTATTGGTGACAAGGTCAGGCCCGTTGCCTGGCTTGCGGTAGCACTGGGGTTTTCAGGTGTGTTACTGATACTTAAACCCAGCACTGACGATTTCAACGGGTACGCACTGCTGCCAATAGCGTCAGCTATTCTCTACGCACTGGCTATGATACTCACCAGAACCCGGTGTCGTAATACCCATCCGCTGATGTTATCGCTGGCACTGAATGTGACGTTTATTTTTGTAGGCGCATTGGCGACCCTGCTCCTTACATTGGTATCAGTTGAGTCTGAACCGAGTTTTATATTTGCTCCATGGTCAACTATGGAACTTGGTCAATGGTTTTCTATGAGTCTTCTGGCTATAGCAATTCTGATTGGCAGCATTGGAGCTGCTATTGCCTATCAGAACGGCCCGTCATCAGTGGTGGGTGTTTTCGATTTCGGTTATGTCGGATTTGCAGTGCTCTGGAGTATGGTATTTTTCAAGGATTATCCCGATATCGTATCGGTATCAGGTATGCTTTTGATCGTGGTAGCCGGCATTATTTCAGTCCAATCCTGAATCCATCACTGTAAGCGGGGATTTCCTATCAGGCTCTGTCATTCTTGCAAGCCCAGAAGCACATAATAGGGCAAAAAATGGAGCAAGCTAAGGGGCAAATCAATGGGCATACTAATTGGCCAGCCAATCGGCCAGTATATTAGCCGATATTGTGGTACGAGCCTTTTAGGCAAAGAAACTCACGTTGAGAATTGATGTCATACTATTGTTGACCACATCTGAAAATCAGGGGACCTTCATAATGCGCCAGATACTACTACTGGTTACTTTATTTCTGTCGCTAAGCTCACTAGCCGGCGCGAGCAATCACTCCGGCTCGGACGCGGTTAAATTTGAGCTCATCAAGAACCTTGCCTCCGCACAATCTGAAAGTGAAGGTCGCGAGGCTGAAGGCCATCTTTGGCAGTTCTGGTTTAATCAGGCTCCTACAGCAGAAGTACGCAAGCTCTTTGACGCAGGCCAGGAAAGGCTCAGAGCCTATGATTATGAAGCCGCTGAGAATTATCTTGATCAGGTGGTAGAGGCAGCACCGCAGTACGCAGAAGGATACAACCAACGCGCGTTTGCACGGTTTCTACGCGGAAAATACACAGAATCAGGAACTGATCTTGAAAAAGCTCTGGAGCTGGAACCTCACCATTTTGGTGCGATGTCCGGCATGTATCAGATACTAAGAATCCAGAATCGGCATACCGCTGCGATGAATTTTTTGCAACAAGCAGTCACACTGCATCCGTGGATAAAGGAACGCGGCGCCCTGCCAAGAGATATGTGGCCCGACTCCTATCGCGAATTGCACGAGCCAGGTCTGGAGATTTAAACCTTAGTATTTAACTGACACGGT
>CAZQKJ010000029.1:0-8380 GCA_964593315.1 uncultured Granulosicoccaceae bacterium | reverse complement strand
AGCGCTGTTTTCAGCTTGACCACATTACGTGAAAATCGCATGTACCAACGCATATAACGCCCTTTTCCAAAAGGTAGATTGACCAGTGTCAGCAAGCCGTAACCGGTTATTTGGGCGATTACGAAAACACCGGTCTTGAAAAAATCGAAGCCGCTCTGTCGCGACCATAAGTAGTGATAGTGAGTGTGACCGATACGGGTATTTTGCTTTTTAATGTATTCAAAGTTACATCGGTCCGCTTCTGCCTCTTCTTCTACCAGAGCGTGAGCATCGTATACGAGCTTTCCCCCTGCCTTGTAAATTCTGTGAAAGAGGTCAGTGTCCTCTCCCCCTGATTTGCCAAAGTACGGATCGAACTGAAAACCCTTTTCTTTGTACCAGTGCGCTTTCATTAGTGCGTTAGAGGTAGCGCCTTTCTTGAGCAACTTGCCGTGTGGGAAAACATCCTTACCAAGCATATTTCCTTTAGCAACCCAATCGGGGGAAGAATCTGGATAGTGAAGCAGCACCTCACCAAAAACCAGATCAGCTTGATAGTCATTCATAGTTTTTATCAGTTGCGCAAGCCATCCATCATCACTGGCCCATTCATCATCATCAATGAAAAGCAGAAGTTCACCATCTGCATACTCCATGGTGCTGTTTCTGATGTGCGAAAGATTCCTGATTCCATTGACGAAATAACGAATCGCTACAGCATCTTGTGCCTGCTGCATTTTCTCGCAGAGTGCTCTTCCAGACTCTTCTACATCATTATCAACCACGACTACTTCGAGCGAGTAGCCATCCGGCATTTTTTGCACAACAATGCTATTGAGAGTCCGCTCCAGGGTGGCTCTTTTATAGGTACACATACAGATCGAAACTAACACTTTCACAACCCCCACTTCTGACTACAGTAGCTGATTCAGGCTCGCCCTCAAAGACGATGCTCCCTATGCCTGAGCGAGACCTTAGGTTAGCGTAATCACAGCAAGATTCACACAGTTGAATGGATTACGATTTGGCGTTAGAGCAGCACAGACCTTATTCCCATGTCTCACTGCAGACATGCATCAGCTTTCAGCCGCAGTCATCAGAATTGATCATTATTCCTGAAGCTAATCACCACAATTCAGTGGTGTAATCACGCGATCCCCTATCAGGAATCAGCTAATAATGAATATCGCTTTTATGTCATTGGCAATCGCCACGTTCTATGTCACCGCTATTTGGCTTATTTTGTCCTATCTAATCGCAACCTTGTCTGAACAAAGTGTGCTTGCCGGTAGTGCGGAATACCCTGCTAAACCATCAGGGGTAACGCTCGCAGAGGTAATACGCAACAATACCAATATTGGAGACGAGCTTGAAGTAACCGATAAACTCTCGCCACACAAAGCACCTCGACACGAGGTGCTGTATCTATCAGCACAAGGTCAAACTGACAAAACCGCTCTTACAGGCATGTCTCTAAGGCGTTGTGTAACAACAGCATACAAAGCCCGTCAGGGTTCAGACAGGGGTCGGCGTATCCGGGTGCATCAATCCTTCGGTTTTTAGATCACTCCACAGTGATGCAGGGATATCATGGCTCCACCAGTCAAATATCTCGCGTACTTCAGCTCGTGATCTGGGACCGGGGATAACTGTCGCCACCAGAGGATGGGCAACAGGAAGCTGCAGAGCTGCAGCTGGCAGAGGCACACCATGCGATGAACAAACCTTATCAAGCAGCCTCGCCTTCTCCACAACGCGGGCTGGAGCTGCAGAGTAATTCCAGGTGTTGCCGCCAGCCAGTATGCCGGAATTAAATGGACCACCGAGAATAATGCCAGTGCCTGCCTGTGCACATTCGGGCAGCAGATCATCCAGTGCACTCTGCTCCAAAAGCGTATATCTTCCTGCAAGCAAAAAGGCATCCCAATGACCGTGCTGCATTGCTTGCAAGCACACTTCTTTTTCGTTAACACCCAAACCAATCGCCTTGATGTTGCCATTGCGTCGCAGTTCGTCTAACGCCTTATAGCCCCCGGTCATTGCATCTTTAAATAACGGCGCATTAGCCTCAGCACCATGCTGCATCTCTCCGATATCGTGTAGTAACAGCACATCGATATGATCCAGCCCCAAACGTTGAAGACTATCTTCGTAAGATCGCATCACACCATCGTAGGAATAGTCATAGGTTTGCTTGAACGGAAAAGACCCGGGCCACTCGGCAGCCTCCGCCTGTGGAGCCGGACCAGGAGTAAACAATCGCCCCGCTTTGGTGGACAGAGTCCAGCCTGATCTGTCACGGAGCGCATCCCCGGCATAATGCTCAGAACGACAAAAACCGTAAAATGGAGCGGTATCCAGGAAAGTAATTCCGCCATCGAGTGCTTCTTCAATTGCACCCCGATGATCGTCTTCAGAGACCGGTCTGTGATTACCAGCCATGGCAGCTGTCCCCAGACCTAGTTCTGACACCTCGAGACCCGTGGTGCCAAGGGCTCTGCTTTTGATTGACGTAGTTGGCATACTGCACTCAGGTAAATTTTCTAATCGCATAACCTACCAAAATCGCGCCCGATTATGTGAGTTTCTCGACACTTCGAAATCGATAAGCGCGAGAGCGTCTATACAAGGATTGGTTGAGACAGGCTACGAACAGCTAAAAATAATAACTGCAGCTCGGCATCAGACAGACTGGACTTCACGTTTTAGCAGAGATTGACCCACCAACTTGCTGACTCGATCACAGGGGAATAGTTTCTAGCCACTACAGGGTCACGGATACCTGTGCCCACGGATGCTAGAGTGCCTGGACCTTATCGAACGTTTTACAATGTTTGAGACTACAGTGATATTGAGTGCCACTTAGCCTGATATCCTCCGACCTTCCCGGCTTTGCATTGGCTTGACAATTCATTGCGCCGCCGGAGTCTCTGACAAGGCCACAGTAAATAATTCAGCTCATCCACACCTACTCATATTGTTAGAGAAATAACAGCCACGTAGCAAAACTCCTTGACGCTTAAACTATCAAAAATACTGCTTCTGTTGACCGCATTCATTGCTTCCGGCGTGATTTTTAAGTTCGTGTCGGAAAATCATGTCGTCTCGACCACATACGCCTATGTATTAGAGGACCGGGAAACAGATCATGGCAGCAAGAACCTGATGCTCGGCAGCTCCTCCCTTGAGCTCCTGAATCAAGATGAACTATTGAAATGCGGCGCGTGGCTTAACCGCGGGATAGGAGCGTCACGGATTTCCAGCCTGAGCAACTATCTGATGATCAGCCCTCTGGTCATCGATCCTGCCAAGATACTATTGTACGTAGGTGAGAACGACATCAGCTGGGGAATGAGCGCAGACGATGCACTCGCCAGACTAAAAGAGTTCATTGATGAGCTCAACACGCGGTACCCAAAAAGTGAAATTCATATCATCGCGATAAAGCCATCGCCAGGCCGAAAAGAGCACCTGGAGCAGTTCGCAACTTTTAACAATTCCGTTAATAACTACCAACAGGATGTTGATGGCGTCTATTTCCACAACCACCCGGAAGGGGAAAACGGTTTCCAGCACACCAGTTTCGCTGAAGATGGAGTTCACCTGACTGAAGAAGGCTACAAAGTGTTTACTGCGGAATTCAATAAAGCATGCAAGACCAGTTAGACAGACTGCACTTCATGGATGCCATGCGCGGAACCCTGATGATTCTCGGGGTTGTTCTGCATTCCGCCGAAGTCTTTAACCCGGAACAGATCTGGGTGATCTACAGCGAAAACACGAATCGATTTCTTGGCTACCTTGTCGGAATCATTGAAACATTCAGAATGCCCGCATTTTTTGTCGTATCCGGTTATTTTTGTTACCTCACTCTGCAAAAATATAAAGTAAAAAAATTCCTCAGGGTCAGGATAGAAAGAATTTTTGTACCACTGGTAGTTACTGCATTAACTCTCAATCTACTGCAGTCGCTTTTCTTGCAGGCGATCGGCAGACGCGCACCGCTATATGATTATGTCACTGATGGTCAGTACATCGCCCACTTATGGTTTCTGGTGAATATTTTGGCGTATTTTCTGGTTGCCTGCCTTCTGGCAGTCCTGTTAAAGCCATTTGCCGGAACCATACGAACATGGACCGCAAAGCTGTTCAACAACGTACCGATGTTACTCATAGTTTTCCTAATGCCCTTCTTTTCCGTTGCAGTAATGGCAACCACTAAAGTGGGCTTCCCGCTGTACTACATGGGTTACGGATTCTTGAATGTCTGGTTCATTTTGATGTTCGCGCCGTTTTTTTTCTTTGGCGTTATAATCGCCTTTGAAAAGGACTATCTAAAGCGCTTCAGCTCGATCAATCCAATACTTTGTTTGGCTGTAGCCATTGCGGCGTTTCTGCTACTGGAAATACTGGACCCGTCAGAAAGTAAAATATCGGAAATCGCCTACCTCTACACCACCGCGCTAAAGCAGTGGGCGTCAGTACTGATTTGCTTCTATATATTCTTTCGCTTTCTCAACAATCATTCGAAAGCGGGTCAATTGCTGTCTGAATCGTCCTACTCTGTGTATCTTCTGCATCACTTTTTTGTGGTGGTGTTAGCAGCACTCCTCATTAAGTACAACGTGCCGGCATTTCCGGGCGTACTGACCCTGATCGCTGTGGTTTCCATTATCACTCTGACGATTCATTTCCAGCTGATAGCTAAAAACAAGTGGCTGCTCTACGCCTTCAACGGAAAGAAATAACCGCGTACATAAGGGTCACGAAAACACGGCTACCACTGACATTGTGCAATTTCACTACTTCTACAACTAAAACGGTTTAAGTAAATGAGCTTATTAACATTACCCAAAATTGTTGTCTCGGCACTAATTGCTCTTCATCTATCAGCCTGTAATAGCGCACCCACGCGCACTGATGAAATAGCAAACTTTGCCGTTCTACCCGCCTCCGATAACAGCCAGGGCTGTGTTGCGGAAGGTCCAAGCAAAGGAAACGTCAGCGTGCTTTTAATCGGTAACAGCCTGATGAATGATGTCCAGTCCAAGCTTGAACAGTTGCTTGTTTGTGGCGGTTACACCACTGATTTAGCCACATCTAATCCGGGAGGCTACTTTCTGCATCAACATGTCACTAACGAAGAAACAAACAGACTTATTGCAAAAGGATATGACTTAACTCTGCTGCAGGAACAAAGCCGAGGCATTCTCAAACACGAAGCACCGTACGAAACCATTAATGAACTGAAACGGAAAATTGAAGCAGCAGGCAGCCGTATGGGCTTCTATCAAACCTGGGCCTTTCAGGAAAGAAATCCTACAGTGACATCCAGCATTTTGTCCCGCTACGAAAGTATCTCGCAAGAACTGGGCTCCCCTATCGTACCCATCGGACGTGCCTGGGATTACTTTTACACCAGCCACAATGAATCACCCCCATTCGAATTGTTCCTGGACTACGCACACGCAACAGAGCACGGCAAGTCCTTGATCGCGTATGTGCTATATGCTTTTTTGACTGGCAATTCACCTGTGAATTTGTCTGCGCTGACACTCAGTGAAGATGAAGCGCTGGAGTTACAATCTATTGCCTGGGCAACGTTTCGGTCTTTTAGTGGACAGAAAAAATCCGCTGCATAGCGATTAAGCGTCTCTATCTACCAGACACGGCACGCAGAGCTCAGTCGCCTGTGCAGCTCCATACAGAGCTGCACCAGTGAGCTTCTGCAGGTCATTAAAAGAAATTGATTTTAACTTTTCAACCAACACAAACTGACCGTTTTCAATGTCTATAACTGCAAGCGAAGTGTAGACGCGGGTGATGCATTTCACACCGGTCAACGGAAACGTACAGCGATCAACAAGCTTGGGTTGCCCGTCTTTCGTTACATGGTCAGTGACTACCGCAACTCGTTTTGCACCGTGCACAAGATCCATTGCACCGCCAACCGCTGGAACACCTTTGCTTCCCGCTCGCCAGTTGGCCAAATCGCCGTTTTGAGCCACCTGATAGGCACCGAGTATCGCCACATCCAGATGCCCGCCACGCACCATGGCAAAACTATCTGCATGATGAAAAATCGCAGCACCAGGCTTTAGTGTGATTGCCCTCTTACCGGCATTGATTAAATCCCAGTCTTCATCACCAGCATTCGGCGCATCACCAAAACCAAGTACACCGTTTTCTGTGTGGAAGATGGCTTCACGACCAGCAGGTTGGTATTTCGCTACCATTTCCGGAAAGCCGATTCCAAGATTAACGTAGGCACCGTCTTCAATATCCTGTGCGGCACGCCAGGCAATTTGTGCATTATTGAGTTTCTTAACAGACATGCTGACCTGCAGCAGGACTGTACTCGGCGCCAGAACGGACTAATAGCTCCTCTTGTTGTGGCGCCGATACTTCCACCACGGTATCGACAAATATACCTGGCGTATGGATATGTTCAGGATCGAGCTCACCTGGTGCTTTTACACAACTCACCTGAGCAATGGTGCTGGCTGCCGCCATGCACATCAATGGATTGAAGTTGCGACTCGCCAGCCTGTAGACCAGATTGCCATGCGTATCCCCTGCATCTGCTTTAACAAGGGCAAAGTCTGCTTTTAACCACCGCTCCATGACATAGCTGCTGCCTTCAAATTCTTTAACCTCTTTGCCTTCAGCCAGCTCAGTTCCAAAACTGGCTGGTGTAAAGAATGCGGGAATACCTGCCCCTGCTGCACGGATACGCTCCGCTAACGTGCCTTGAGGCACTAACTCGAGTTCTATTTGCGATGCCATATATCGCTCTGTAAACGCACGAGAGTCTGATGATCTTGGAAAAGAACAAATCATCCGCTTTACCATCCCCGCATCGATCATAGCTGCAATACCGATCTTGCCATTGCCCGCATTGTTGTTGACGACAGTCAGATCAGCAGGGCTTCCCGTTGCAATGAAGCGATCAATCAGCGCATGTATTAATTCAATGGGTGTACCGGAACCACCGAAGCCACCAATCATTATGATGGCACCACTGGGGATACCACCGACGGCATCGGCCACTGAATCGATAGTTTTATTCACAGTCTTTACAGAAGACAGATAATTTAACCTGGCCGCCGGCCCTCATGTAAATACTCGGCATTCGGCTCCGGTAACGCACGCATTAGCAATCAAGCGTATTGGCACGCTCCCATTCACTGAGATGTGCGGTATAAGCGTGCCAGTCCTGCATGCGCAATTTAACATACGCATCGATGAGATCATCTCCCAGTGACTCGCGCATTGGTTTGCTTTTATCCAGCAGGCGTATCGCATCAAGTAAATTCAAAGGCAGTTTTTTAGCGCCTTTGGCTTTTTCCGGCTCTGCATACATATTGTTAAAGTGCGGCTTGCCTGGTGTTCGTTTGTTGGCAACACCGTCAAGACCTGCTGCAATAATACCGGATTGCATCAGGTAGGGATTGGCTGCGCCATCCATTAAGCGCAATTCAAAACGCCCGTCATCCGGCACGCGGATCATGTGCGTACGGTTATTGCCTGAGTAGGTTACTGTGTTGGGAGACCAGGTAGCGCCGGATCTTGTTAAGGCGCCATTGATCCTTTTATAGCTATTCACAGTCGGGTTAAAGAGTGCGGTTAGCGCTTCGGCATTATGAATAATCCCACCTAAGAACTCGTAGGCAAGTTTAGATAGCCCGAGATCCTGCTTGTCTTTTTTATCTAAAAACAAATTCCTGGTGCCATCCTTATTCCATACCGAGACATGTGCATGACAACCATTACCAGTAAGATCAGCGAACGGTTTAGGCATAAATGTAGCACGTATCTCATGCTGCTCTGCCAGGGTCTTGACCATGTACTTAAAGAACACATGCCGATCTGCAGTTTTAAGCGCATCATCGTAGTCCCAATTCATTTCGAACTGGCCGTTCGCATCTTCGTGATCGTTTTGATACGGACCCCATTTGAGCTCAAGCATGGAGTCACAGATAGCCTTTATCACCGGATAACGACGCATCAAGGCCTGCTGGTCATAACAGGGTTTGGATTGCGTGTCTTTTAGATCTGACAGCGCTGTGCCATCAGAATTAGTCAAGAAATACTCGCACTCAACACCGGTCTTAACCCGGTAGCCTTTCTTTGCAGCGGCCTTCAATTGATTCTTTAACGCAACTCTCGGCGAGGCCGCCACTTCTTCGCCATCCATCCACAGGTCTGCCGCTAACCAGCCAATTTCCGGTTGCCAGGGTATCTGGATCAAGCTATCCGGATCGGGCACGCCAAACATATCGGGGTGTGCAGGTGTCATATCAAGCCACGCTGCAAATCCTGCAAAGCCTGCACCTTCACCCTGCATTTCCTTTATGGCACGTGCGGGTACCAGTTTGGCCCTTAACACACCGAATAAATC
>CAZQKJ010000028.1:0-19471 GCA_964593315.1 uncultured Granulosicoccaceae bacterium | reverse complement strand
GGCCAGATCAGCGACCAGATGGTCGGCCAAATCGGAGGCTTACTTGGCGAAAGTCCCGACAAAGCAAAATCTGCTGTCGACAGTGCGTTACCAACACTGCTGGCCGGTATCGGAGAATCAGCTCAGGATCCGAACGGTGCAGATACTCTCTTTAATCTTGTCAATCGTCAGGACGATAGCGCAGCCAGCAATATCGGCTCGATGATTGGCAGCAACCAGTCTTCAGAATTGATCGAATCAGGTACTCGCGGCCTTGGCTCTCTGCTGGGCAGCAATGGTGTCACCAGCATGATCAGCGGTCTTGCAGGCCATACTGGTCTTGGCAAAGGCTCAGCGGGCTCTCTTTTGGGTATGCTCACGCCGATGATTTTCGGACAACTGAAAAGCAAAGCCAGCGCAGACGGATTAAATGCCAGCGGGCTTGCCAGCATGCTGAAAAGCCAGGGCAGCAATATCTCAGGTGCTATGCCGGCAGGCATGCTAAAGAGCCTTGAGTCTGCAGGTTTCGGCGATGCTCGCACCCAGACTACAACCACCACCACAACAACTGGTGGCGGATTCTCAGGTGGCAAGGTGGCCGCTGGTGCCGCTGCCGCGACTGCTGCCGGTGCAGCCGCCGTGGGCAGTGTCGGACGAGGTGCCAATAATGCCGCATCCGGTGCTGTAGGTGCTACTCGCGACGCTGCAGGCAACGTTGGCCAAAGAGCTGGTAGTGCCGTATCCGGTGCTGCCGATGCAACACGAAATGCCGCAGGATCTGCTGCAGACTCAGCTCGAGGGGCTGCCCGTGGAGCAACGAGTGGCGTAGCGAACGCTGCTGGCAACGCTGTCGATGCAACTAAAAATGCCGCAGGCTCTGTCGGTCGCGGCGCGAGCAATGTTGCAGGCGCTGTAGGGGATACCGCCAGCCGTGCGGGAAGTGCTGCAACAGGTGCTGTCAGTGGTGCTGCCGGTGCTGCACGAAACACGGCATCCGTTGCAGGCAACGCAGCACAGCGCGGTGTTGATGCGGCCGGCAACAAGGTTGGCGGTGCAGTAGACAGTGGTCGTGATGCTGTACGAAATACCACTGACACACGCACAACCACTCAAACACGCAGCACAACTACCGGCACCCGTGACACAAGCCGTGATTCAGTGTCTCGCAATGACTACGAAGCACCAGCCAAAAAAGGCGGAATCTGGAAGTGGTTGCTACCTATCGCTCTGGCGGTACTGGCCTGGTTTGGTTTCAAACAGCTGGGCCACAAGGAAATGAGCGCTGAAGATGCTGCAACCGGCGTGACTGAGTCTGCTGGTGAAGCCGCAGGCAACGCGACCGATGCAGCCAGCGATGCTACTGATGCAGCGGCTGACGCTGCTAGCGATGCTACTGACGCCGCCAGCGACGCTGCAGGTGATGCTGCTGATGCGGCCAGTGATGCGGCAGGCGGTGCCATGGGTAGTATCGGTGATTTCTTCGGATCTACCACAGAAACTCTGGAAGGCATTACTGATGCCGATTCAGCTACTGCGGCACTTCCAAAGCTTGAGGAAGCCAGTGGCGCAATGGACGGCTTGTCAGGCATGCTTGAAGGCGGCGGCGATGCAGCCAAAACTGCACTGTCAGACGGCATGGGTAAACTCGGCCCGGTAGTAGAAAAGCTACAGGGTAACGAAGGTATCTGGGGTGTGCTTGAGCCGGTAGTCGGCCCAATGATGGAAACACTGAAAGGCCTGGGAGGTTAAAGCCCGAGGGTAAAACCCAAGGTGAAACCATGGGTGATTAATTTTCCACTCTAGCTGCAGTAATTAAAAAGCCCCGCATAGCGGGGCTTTTTTTTGGCTGTTCTCAGCGCTTACAATCACTCCGATGCAATAATCGTTACCACAGCATGAGCCGCTATGCCCTGCCCGATTCCGGTAAAACCAAGTCCCTCACTAGTGGTAGCTTTAACATTCACCTGATTAACTGCCACCCCGAGATCCTCAGCAACGACTGCACACATCTGTTCTATAAAACCCGATAATTTCGGACGCTCGGCAACCACGGTGATATCCGCGTTGTGGCAAATATACCCTTTGTCCGCAATCAGTTTAACCACTTCACGCAACAGCAAACGGCTATCTATACCTTTAAATGCCGGATCAGTGTCTGGAAAATGATAACCAATATCGCGTAGTGCACAGGCACCTAACATCGCATCACAGAGCGCATGCAGTGCTACATCACCATCACTGTGTGCTTTGAAACCTTTATCGTGCGGCACCTGCACACCACACAGTGCTACATGGTCTCCTTCGCAGAAAGCATGTACATCATAGCCGTGACCTATTCGCATAAATTTTACCTGCGGGAATTACACAGATTGCTGTACTGGTTGCACAGCAAGGGCTTGCAGAGAAAGATAGTGTTGTGCCAGCGCCATATCGGTGGCGGTTGTGATTTTTATATTGTCAGACTCACATTCAACCAGCTTGGGTTGAAAACCCGCATGCTGCATAGCCGAGGCTTCATCTGTTATTGGCACACCACTTTGGATCGCGTTGTTTAATGCTGATAGCAGTACTTCAAGCCCGAACAATTGCGGAGTCGCGGCACGCCACAGTTGATCCCGGTTAACTGTCGCAACAACTTTTTGTTCTTCATTGGATTGTTTTATTGTGTCGTTGACTCGCATCGCAAGCAGCCCGCCATTTGTATCGTTAAGGACAGAATCTACCAGGCGCATAATATCGGACACTCTGACACAGGGTCGGGCTGCATCATGCACCAAAACCTGACAGCCAGGTGATGCAGCTGACTGCAAATACAATAAACCGTTTCTGACAGACTCAGCGCGAGTCGCACCGCCTGTGCATACCTCTACTCTATTCCCGTCAACAGGCAGGCCGTAGTTAGCAAGATCCAGTTCATCGTGGTGTGTGCTCGCAGCATCAACCACCACTACGATTTTTTTTAGTGATTCAATCTGCAATAAGCGACTAACGCTTCTATGCAGCACAGTTTTACCCTCAAGCTCCATATACTGCTTTGGTGTAGAGCTTTTCATTCGGCTACCGGAACCGGCTGCCGGCACTACCGCGTAGAGATCACCCGGCGTACCAGAGGCACTCATCGCACTTGACTACCACGCTCTGTGGCATCCGGTATGACTGCCAGATTATCGTTAGCACCGAGATCTTCTTTTTCACCGACAAACTGATAAAAGGTCTCACCCTCACCAATCATTCCCAGCTCAGCGCGGGCTCGCTCTTCTATTTCACCCAACCCGTCATTCAGATCCTTCACTTCTGCGCGCAGTGCGCTGTTGATGTCTTTTTGCTCTTCCAGTTGCTGGCTGAGTTCGTTTATCTCTGATTTGTATTGCTGAATCTCACGCACTCCGCCATCACCCATCCACAGGCGCCATTGCAGTACCAAAAACATCACAGCCAGAATAGCAATCAGCGCTTTCACTATGAACTCCCGTCAGAACGTCAGCCAGACTCTGTTAAAGCTTGTGCTTAAACGCAGACTTACCTGCAAACACCGCTCGACTTCCGAGCTTTTCTTCTATGCGAAGCAACTGATTATATTTCGCAGTTCGATCAGAGCGCGACAATGAACCGGTTTTAATCTGACCGGAATTGGTTGCGACTGAAAGATCAGCAATGGTTGTATCTTCCGTCTCACCAGAGCGATGCGAGGTGACAGTTGTGAATCCTGCCTTATGCGCCATGTCTATCGTGCGTAAGGTCTCGGTTAGTGTGCCTATCTGGTTTACCTTGATCAAAACAGAATTGCCAATCGACTCTTCTATGCCTCTGGCCAGAATCTTTGGATTGGTAACGAACAAATCATCACCCACCAGCTGCACTTTATCTCCGGTTTTTTCTGTTAGAAGCTTCCAGCCTTCCCAGTCATTTTCATCCATGCCGTCTTCGATTGAGATTATTGGATAACGATCTACCCAGTCTGCAAGGTAGTCCGTAAACTCCTGACTGTTAAACTTACGATTCTCGGATGCAAGATCATAAACACCGTTCTCGCAAAATTCAGAGCTCGCAGCGTCGAGCGCAAGATAAACATCTTTACCAGCACTGAAGCCTGCCTTTTCTATCGCTTCAAGTATGGCTTCAATCGCCGCTTCATTCGAAGGTAAATCAGGCGCAAAACCACCTTCATCCCCTACCGCTGTATTCATGCCTTTTGCACTGAGCACCTTTTTCAGGGTGTGAAAAATCTCTGCACCACAGCGCAATGCTTCGGAGAAGGATTCTGCGCCAACAGGCATCACCATAAATTCCTGCAAATCAACACTGTTGTCAGCATGCGAGCCACCATTGATGATGTTCATCATAGGTACCGGCAGAGTGACTGCTTTATCACCACCAAGATACTCAAACAACATTTGCTTTTTACTGATCGCTGCAGTGTGCGCACAAGCCATAGACACTGCGAGCAATGCATTTGCACCCAAGCGGTCTTTGTTCTCGGTACCATCAAGCTTGAGCATAGCTTCATCAATTTCTTCCTGAGCGGTCACATCCATACCGACAACCTTATCCGCAATTTCACCGTTAACGTGGCCAACCGCTTTGGTCACACCTTTGCCAAGATACCGGGCCGGATCACCGTCTCTGAGCTCCAGCGCTTCACGCTCACCTGTTGACGCACCAGAAGGCACCGCTGCCCGCCCGGTTTCCCCGGAGCTGAGAGTGACTTCTGCCTCCAGAGTCGGGTTGCCTCTCGAATCAATAATCTCTCGGGCGTGAATTTTAGTAATCGCGGTCATGTTGACTCCGTTTTGTTTCAGCGTTGCTAAGACTGCAACGCGAGATATTTGTTTTCGGGCATTGCAGAAGCTTTAGTAATTGCATCAAGTTCTATCAATGTGGTGAGAAGAGATTCCATCTCTGTTAAAGGCATGGCGTTGGGCCCGTCACTGAGGGCTTTGTCCGGGTCCGGATGAGTCTCCATAAACAAACCCGCAACCCCTGCTGCTACGGATGCACGTGCCAGAACCGGTACAAACTGTCTCTGACCACCAGAGGCAGTACCAAGGCCACCAGGCTGCTGCACCGAGTGGGTCGCATCAAACACTACCGGACAACCGGTTTCCCGCATGATAGCAAGACCACGCATATCAGAGATCAATGTACGGTATCCAAAACTCACACCGCGCTCGCATACCATTATGCTCTCGTTACCGGCAGCCTTGCCTTTGGCCACTACATTAAGCATATCCTCAGGTGCCATAAACTGCCCTTTTTTGATATTAACCGGCTTGCCGGCTGCGCACACAGTCTGGATAAAGTTAGTCTGGCGACTTAAAAATGCAGGGGTTTGCAATACATCGACTACCGATGCGACTTCATCTATTGGCGTATCCTCGTGTACGTCTGTGAGTACCGGTACGTTGAATTCACTACGCACCTTTTCAAGCAATCTTAGCCCTTGCTCTAAGCCAGGCCCACGATAACTATCTACTGAGGAGCGGTTGGCCTTGTCAAAAGATGACTTATAAATCAGTGGCAGTTTTAAAGCAGCGCAAGTTCGTACCAACGACTCTGCGGTTTCAAAAGTGGTCTTCTCATTTTCTATGACACAGTTGCCCGCAATGAGAAACAACGGTTGATTGAGCCCGACCTCAAAGCCGCATAGATTCATGTCGAGAGCTCTGCTTGAGCGTTCTCGCCTTGCGCGTCTGCGTACTCCATTGCCGCATCGATAAACCCGCCAAACAATGGATGACCATCACGCGGGTTGGAGCGATACTCCGGGTGGTACTGACAACCAACAAACCAGGGATGATCTTTCAATTCTATGATTTCCACCAGCGGTTCTTCATCACCCGACTGACCGGAGATCGTGAGTCCTGCGCTGGTCAGTTTGTCCCGATAGTGGTTATTAAACTCATAGCGGTGACGATGACGCTCAACAATATCGTCTGCACCGTAGACCGAGTGCGCAATAGTACCTGGTGTCAGAAAACACTTCTGGCCACCTAATCGCATTGAACCACCCAGATTGGTACTCGAGTCACGCAGCTCAACCTTGCCATCACGTTGCTGCCATTCAGTGATCAGACCGATTACAGGCTCCGGACACTGTGCATTAAATTCAGTACTGTTAGCGTCACTGATACCCACAACATTGCGTGCAAACTCTATTGCCGCCACCTGCATACCCAGGCAGATGCCCAGATAAGGGATTTTGTTTTCGCGGGCGTACCGTGCCGCCTTGATTTTTCCTTCGATACCGCGTGACCCAAAGCCTCCCGGCACCAGAATCGCGTCGACCTCTTCGAGCACTGTCATGTCGCCATCATTCAGGTTTTCACTATCTATATAGTGGATTACCACCTTGGTCTTTCTACCGATACCCGCATGGGACAATGCTTCGTTTAACGATTTATACGATTCGGTCAACTCGGTGTACTTACCCACCATGCCGACGACCACTTCTCTTTCAGGATTCAGTAGTCCGTCAACTACCCGATCCCATTCTTCGAGATTTGCCGGTGGTGCATCCAGTGCTAACTTACGCAGAACAATTTCATCCAATCCCTGATTGTGTAGCACGCTCGGGATATCATAAATACACTCGACATCCACGGCCGTCACTACTGCTTCTTCTGCGACATTGGTGAACAGGGCAATTTTCTTTCGTTCACTGGCGGGCAGCACCCGGTCCGAACGACACATCAGTATGTCAGGTTGAATCCCTATCGATCGCAGCTCTTTCACCGAATGTTGCGTCGGTTTTGTTTTCATTTCTCCGGCTGTTTTTATGTAGGGAATCAAAGTCAGGTGAATAAACAGCGCACCTTCGCTTCCCTGCTCTATTCCGAGTTGCCGGATCGCTTCAAGGAACGGCAATGATTCGATATCACCGACGGTTCCACCAATCTCGACCAGTGCCACATCGACGCCCGCCGCACCTTCACGAACCAGACGGATGATCTCATCGGTGATATGCGGAATCACCTGGACGGTCGCACCAAGATAGTCTCCACGGCGCTCACGGGCGATCACGTTTTCATAAACGCGGCCGGTAGTAAAATTATTTTTCTGCCCCATCTGCACGCGGACGAAACGCTCATAATGACCGAGATCAAGATCGGTCTCGGCCCCGTCATCGGTCACGAAAACTTCGCCATGCTGGAACGGGCTCATAGTCCCGGGATCAACATTGATATAAGGATCCAGCTTGAGCAAGGTGACACTTAGGCCGCGTGACTCAAGCAGAGATGCCAATGAAGCGGCGGCAATCCCTTTGCCCAAAGACGACACAACGCCGCCAGTCACGAAAATGAATCGCGTCATTGGTTCGCTCTGAATTTTGTGTGGAGAAGGTGATACAAGATGGGGTTGCAGGTTACCAGAAGCCCCCCTGACGAACAATGACGATCACCCGTTATAAGCTAAATCTAGTGGTTTATATTCCGGCTTTCGAAAGTGATCTCGGCCCGCAGGTCGAGGTCGGTAGAATGAATGCAACATTGTTACTTAGTATTACCAAATGGCTAGATTTAAGCGCTTGCCAATCCCCGATGCTGGCCAAACTTTGCGACAGATCCGCACGCTATAGATAGAATTCTGGCCCACAGATATCGATCAGCTGATCACCGCTGAATACCAGCGCAAGACGGCTGCGTTGCCAGGGCGGTACCCGGCGCTCCTGCAGCAAAGATTTCACTGAGACACTGTGGTCCCTGCCCGGCAATTGAATACGCTCGCCACCGCGCCTGTTTCTGACCGTCAAGGTTTGCCCCGAACAGGATGTCAGTTGCGGCCTGTCGGAAGCATCAAGATGCCAGCCGGTCTCTTCAATGAAAAGCGGTTTGGACCGATCCTGCCACTGGTATTCAAAATCCTCAGCGGGATCAAACTGTCCGGGGCTGCCGATGAAAAGGTTATCCTGGTAGCGTGCGATCTGTGCTGTGCCGAATTTAATATGCCCGCTGGCATCGGTATCCAGCAGATCAGTTTGTATTTGTCGCAACTGAGTGTCAGACGGTGGCCTGAAACCGAGATCTGAAATCCAGTAGCGGATGGCATTCTTGCGGCGCACCAGTGGCAGTTGCTGCAGGTGAGAAACACTCAACTCTGCAGCAGGGGTTGCACTGACAGATTCAGAACCGGCCGCACTGATAGCAGAGTTCGACTGCTGCAGGTCCATTACAGATGTGCGATTCAAAATCTGCATCGCATCACCACAGTGCCCTGCACTGCGAGAAAGACTACGAGTCACCTGTGGCCATCTTTGCGCGATGAGAGGAAGCACCTCGGATCGGATAAAATTGCGATCATAACGAGTATCCGCGTTGCTTGGGTCTTCAATCCATTCTAGCTTCTGATCTTGCGCGTATCGGTAAAGCTCGGCACGCGATACGTTTAATAACGGTCGCAGCAAATACCCGTTAGCAAACTCTCTGCATGCAGGCATACCGGCCAAACCATGCACACCCGCACCTCGAAATAGCTGTATTAGTAGCGTTTCAGCCTGATCGTCTGCGTGATGAGCAGTGCAGCAATATTCGTCATCAGAGAGAATCGCTTCAAGTGCTGCGTATCGTGCATCACGGGCTGCTGCCTCAGGACTTAGCCCTGAATCAAGATCGACACTGACTTTGATAGTTTGAAAACTCACGGATAACGACTCACACAGCTTTGCACAGTGTTTGCCCCACTGAGCGCTTTGCGATTGCAGACCATGATCTATATATACCGCTCTGACGGCCATTTCCAATGGACTGTCAGCAGTCTCGGAGCGAGGGTTTTGAGTATCTGCGCCACGCTTGAGCCAGTCAGCTGCAAGCGCCAGCAACACAACAGAATCCAGGCCCCCACTGAGGGCTATCAGCAGACGCGATGAAGTGCTGCCGCAATGTGTAAGCGAGGCTTGAAACTGCGCTTCCAGTGAAGCGCCGCGATCACGATTCTTTGAAGACACCAAAGCTGCGCAATCTCTCATTGCGCTGACGAATTAAGTCTTCAAACAACATAGATGACAGCTGGCTGAGATCTTCAGCCAGCGCATTCTGAAGTGATTGTGCAATGGCTGCATGATCGCGATGCGCGCCGCCACAAGGTTCCGGAATAATGCGATCAATCAAACCGAGTGCTTTGAGCCGTTCACTGGTAATACCCATCGCTTCAGCCGCGTCTGATGCTTTTTCAGCACTTTTCCACAGGATAGAAGCACAGCCTTCCGGCGAGATAACACTGTAGGTACTGTATTGAAGCATGTTTAAGCGATCACCAATCCCGATAGCCAACGCACCACCGGAACCCCCTTCACCAATGACCGTGCAAATGATTGGCGTTCGCAAATCAGCCATTGTAATCAGATTGCGGGCAATCGCTTCACTCTGACCACGTTCTTCTGCACCGATACCCGGGTAGGCACCGGGTGTATCAATTAACGTGATTAACGGCAGATGAAATTTCTCCGCAAATTTCATTACCCTTAAAGCTTTGCGGTATCCCTCAGGCTTGGGCATACCGAAGTTATGATAAATATTACCCTTGGTATCACGGCCTTTCTGATGACCGATAATTGCCACGGCCTGACCGCGCAACCGGCCGATACCTGCAACAATGGCAGGGTCATCGGAGAAAGCCCGATCTCCGTGCATTTCCTCAAATTCAGTGAAGACCGCGTTGATGTAGTCCAGTGTGAAAGGCCGGTTCGGGTGCCGTGCCACTTGTGAAACCTGCCAGGGATCGAGCTTTGAAAAAATGGATTCAGTGAGCTTGTCGCACTTGGTCTGAAGCCTGGCTATTTCTTCAGCCACATCAATATCGACATCATCGGTGGCGTTGCTGAATTCTTCTATTTTTGCCTGAAGATCAGCAATAGGTTGTTCAAAAGCCAGATAGCTCGGATTCATGGGTTATTTTGCAGCTGTGCTGGTCAGCCTGTGTGGCTTCCAGGTTATTGATAGTTGTGTCCGATGCCAAGTATACCAGTGTGTGCCGGCTCATATTCGACCGACCTCACTCAAACTGTATTATTAGTCGTGGAATCACCGCCAAACGTAGTTCAGCAAATCTTACTGGTGGTTTTTCAGGTGCTTATGGTGCTATCAAAACTGCTCCAGTGACAAAATATGCAACACGTCGGTCAACACAATGAGTCGCGAGAGGCAGGCGAATTGATGAGAAGCACGCAAGCTTCAGTACACCGGAAGTCGGCTCACCAGATCCTAGTACACCAAATCCACATCACAGACACCCTGAGTGCTGTTCAGGCGCTCCAGCAATTGTGCAGACGGGTTGATTTGCCAGTCTTCTCCCAATCGGATTCTGGCACTGGCCTGATCATTGGTGTAGTCGATGGCAACCGGCAACCTGCCCCCTTTTCGGTGCGATGCCAGTGTTGTCTGGATATCTGCCAGTGTAACAGCCGGTGACTCACTGCCCTCACCGCGCCAGGTTACCAATAACAATCGCGCAAATCTCTCGCGAGCTTCATCGATAGTGTGGATGTTTTTTGCTCTAAGACTATAACCGCCACTGAACGCATCGACTCCCAGCCCGCCCTCTACCACAACCAGAGTATCCTGCCCGAGCTTCATGCCTTGCACCTCCAGCAGATCACCCATCACAACGATATCAACCTTGCCGGTACAGTCATCCATTGTTGCGGTCATGATCTTGCTGCCACGATTGGTTGCTCGAATGCGTACGTCTGTGATCAATCCCGCCATCACCGCGTCAACCGTGGCGCGACTGACCCGACCATCCTTAGCGCCCCCACCCGGCACCCGCTCACACTGATCGGCAATCCGGCCGCTGGTCATATGCGAAAGTTCTGCAAGATAGGGCTCTATCGGGTGACCGGATAAATACAAACCGGTTGTTTTTCGTTCCGCAGACAGTCGTTCTATTTCAGTCCATGGAGCGGTTTCTACCAATTCTATTTCGAGCTCAGGTGCATCAGACATTTCGCCAAACAAATCAGACTGACCGCTTTGTTTATCACGAGACTGCTGGTTAGCTGCATTGATTGCCAGCCCCACATTGGCTGCAAGCGTTGAGCGCCCCTGCCAGACTTTGGTTTCTGTATCCGATACAGGTGCAAGGGAGTCGAGTGCACCTGCACGTATTAACCCTTCAAGCACACTGCGACTGACATTGGCACCATCAACACGCTGACACAAATCAAGCAGACTGCTAAAACGGCCATTGCGATCACGCTCTTCGAGAATTTTATCAATGACAGATTCACCTACACCTTTGATCGCGGCAAGCCCATAGCGCACCACATGCTTTTCAACCGGTGTAAAACCCGTTTCCGAATAGTTTATATCCGGTGGTAACAACTTGCAGTCATAAAGATAGAGATCTTCAACCGTGAGCACTACTTTGTCCGTTACTCCCATGTCTGCAGTTAACACCGCACTGTAAAACTCTGCCGGATAATGGGCTTTTAGCCAGGCAGTCTGATAAGACAACACAGCGTAAGCCACTGAGTGTGACTTGTTGAATCCGTAGCCTGCGAACTTTTCTACCAAATCAAAAATATTACTGGCCAGACGCTCATCGATGTTATTACCACGACAACCTTCTACAAACACACCTCGTTGCTTGGCCATTTCTTCAGGTTTTTTCTTACCCATGGCTCGTCGCAATACATCAGCACCACCGAGTGTATAGCCTGCCAACACCTGACCGATTTGCATTACCTGTTCCTGATAAACAATCACTCCGTAGGTGGATTCCAGAATCGGTTTCAAGCTCTCGTGCTGGTAGTCCGGGTGCGGATATGAAACAGGCTCAATGCCGTTTTTACGATTGATAAAGTCATCCAACATTCCGGAATTCATCGGGCCCGGACGATACAGCGCTACCAATGCCACGATGTCATCAAAACAATCAGGCTTTAAACGTGCGATCAGTTTTTTCATGCCACCTGATTCAAGCTGAAATACACCGGTGGTATTGGCCTGCTGAAGTAACAGATAGGTCGCTTTGTCACTATAGTTAAGCTTGTCAAGATCGAGTTGTTTATCAGCCGGACAATTCTTGTTAATCATCTGGCGCGCGTTTTCAATAATGGTTAGCGTGCGCAAGCCGAGAAAATCAAACTTCACCAAACCGACGGCTTCGGCATCGTCTTTATCAAACTGGGTTACCAAACTGCTGCCATCCGCTTCACAATAAAGCGGTGTAAAGTCAGTCAGACGTGTGGGCGCGATTACCACACCACCGGCATGCTTACCGGCGTTACGTGGCAGGCCTTCCAGTTGCAGCGCCATATCCACCACTGTCCGCGTTTCTTCCTCATTGGTGTAGGCGCGCTTGAAATCTTCAGCTACCTCTAGTGACTTACTGAGTGTGATGCCGATATCCATCGGCACCATCTTGGCCAATCGATCACCAAAACCATACGGATGCCCCATTACACGTGCGACATCACGGACCACCGCCTTTGCCGCCATCGTGCCGTAGGTAATGATCTGCGACACTCGTTCGCTGCCGTATTTTTCGCCAACGTATTGAATCACCAGATCTCGCTTATCCATGCAGAAATCGATATCAAAATCCGGCATCGATACGCGCTCGGGATTCAAAAATCTTTCAAACAGCAAGTCGTAGGCGAGTGGATCAAGATCGGTAATACCCAAGGCATAGGCCACCAGTGAACCCGCACCTGAACCACGCCCGGGTCCAACCGGTACATCGTTCTCGCGGCTCCACTCTATAAAGTCAGCAACAATAAGAAAATAGCCTGGAAACCCCATCTGGATAATGACAGCGAGCTCGCGCTCCAGCCGTGCGTCATAGGGCTTGCGGGTTTCTGCAAAATCCTCTGCATCGGTGTCATACAGACGATTGAGTCTGTCTTCAAGACCACGCACCGAGATTGCTCTCAAGTGATCATTTTCATCCATACCCTCAGGCACAGGAAAATCCGGCAGCCTCGCGTCACCAAGTGAGATATCAAGATTACAACTGATAGCTATTTGAACGCTGTTTTGAAGTGCCTGAGGGATGTCGGCAAACAATTCAAGCATCTCGCTTTCGGATCGCAGATACTGCTGTTCACTGAAATCACGCGGTCGTTTAGGATTGGTGACTTCATATCCTTGTTGAATACATACACGTATTTCATGTGCTTCAAAATCCGATTGCAAAACAAAGCGCACATCATTGGTAGCCACCACCGGACAAGACATTCTGGCAGCAAGTGGTAAAACAGATTGAATGTAACGCTCTTCGTCCGGCCGGCCGGTGCGTTGAAGTTCAAGATAGAATCGATCAGGGAACAACTGCATAAAACGTTTAAGCCGCTCCGTTGCAAGCTCTTCATTGGCAGCCAGCAACGCCTGACCGATCTCCCCCAGCCTGCCACCGGACAGCGCTATGATGCCATTGGTATTGCCCTCCAGCCATTCCACATGAATGCAGGCGCCTGAATTGTCTTGTCCTTCCTGATAACTGCGTGAAACCAGTTGCGTAAGATTGAGATAACCCTCAGCGTTTTGTGCCAATAGCACCATGGGCGTTGGTTGTTCTGCATCCGTGATTACCCGAGCATCTACCCCGACTACCGGTTTGACACCATTGCCAAGAGCCGCCCTGTAAAATTTAATCAGCGCAAACATGTTGCTCTGATCCGTCAGCGCCACTGCAGCCATGCCACGGGATCTGACGGACTTCATCAGAGGCTTGACCCGAACTACACTGTCGACCAGTGAAAATTCAGTATGCACACGAAGATGTACAAAATTAGTCATAGAGACAAACTACTGACCTGATGCAGACAGTCTCTTACCGGTGCAAACGATTTGCGATGTATATCCAGCACACCGTGTTGCTGGATAGCCGCGACATGAGCACGGGTCGGATACCCCTTATTGCTGTCAAAACCGTACTCCGGATGGAGCTGATGCAACTCTCGCATGGAACGATCACGATCCACTTTGGCTAGAATGGAAGCTGCGGAAATTTCCTGCACCAATGCGTCACCTTTCACAACTGCCTGACAATTGTGTTTGGTGACAGGACAACGGTTACCGTCAATCATGCAGTGATCCGGCGTGGTGCTCAATCCCTCAATCGCGCGCGACATGGCAAGCATAGATGCATGCAAAATATTCAGCTGATCAATCTCTTCAACCGTTGCCGTGGCAACACAAAATGCCACTGACGAGGCGCGTATTTGATCGGCCAGCTCCTCGCGCCGCTCTTCAGTCAGCACTTTGGAATCGGCAAGACCCGCCACCCGTCGGTCAGGATCAAGAATGACCGCAGCGGCATAGACGCTGCCCGCGAGTGGCCCTCGACCCGCCTCATCGACCCCCGCCACCAAAAAACGCCGACGGGTGCCAGCGTTATCATAGAACAACTGGTCAAACGACAATTGCGGTGCTCGTGCGGGAATGTTTGTGTGCTCCAAACGGGTCTTGTGAGACGAGATCTGTAACCTTCAAATGATATCTGCTTAGGCGCACAAAGGTAAACCTAAATCGCCTTACCAAACCCGCTTGACGGACTGAAAATCGACCCAGGAAATCGCCGGGTTACAACCGATCGGAAAGGTTTGGCAACCCGCATGCAGAATTGCCCGACATCGCCTCGCACCCTCGGGGGTTGAGAAGCAACAGCGGCACTCACTGATTCACTAAAGTCGCGCAAAGGTGACGGTAATAATCGATCATTGTAAGGTAAGGTCAAGCCCACTCAAAGGTATCTCACAGTGACCCTTGATCAACACGACGCCCTGATTGTCATTGATGTACAAAACGACTTCTGCCCCGGCGGTGCGTTATCCGTGCCGGGAGGTGATCAGATCGTATCAACGTTAAACCATCTAATACCGAAATTCCAGACAGTCGTAATGACCCAGGATTGGCATCCCGCAGGACATGCTTCTTTTGCAAGCAGCCATAGCGCCGAACCTTTCAGCACCACGACCCTACACTACGGAGAGCAAACCCTCTGGCCGGATCACTGCGTGCAGGGCAGCAGCGGAGCACAGTTCCATTCCGGGCTCAAATACAACCACGCCAACTTGATCATTCGCAAGGGCATGCATCCGGGTATAGATTCATACTCGGCTTTTTTTGAAAACGATAAAACAACTGCCACCGGGCTCAGTGGTTACTTGCGCGCGATGAATATCAGGCGCGTGTTTTGTGCAGGACTCGCTTACGATTTTTGCGTTCGCTACACAGCAGAAGACGCAGTCAAAGAAAATTTCGAAACACTGGTAATAGAAGATGCCTGTCGAGCCATAGATATGAACAACAGCGTTGATGAAACACGAGAGTCGCTCCAACGTATCAAGGTTACGAGCTTACAAAGCCAGGCCCTGGCAACCTGACTCCTATCTGAATGCCGGAGTGAATCACGCAAATGAGAAATATTCTCGCTGGCCACACAAAGCGCCACACAGCACCAAAGCTACTCGGCGCAAGCCAATTGAAACAACCAAAAAAAAAGGCCTGCAAAGCAGGCCCGATTGGGGGGGGGTGAGATCTTACGGATTCAAGATCCGAATTCTTTATTTTCTCTGGAATCAAAAGTCAGACGTACTTGTACCGCTGAGTGCATAACTGAGCTTCTACCTTGACTCATCCACATAACATGCCACAGATCTGTCTACATGGGTTGCAAAGCGAGTTTTAGCCACGATTGTGTGCAATGGATCACATGACCACAGCGTATACAGAGGGTCACCCGGTCCAATATGGAACCACACTTCAAGCCACTATCCCATCTCTGCACCGGAGACACAGCTTATCCGATTCACCACAGATACACCCGAAAGCACTGTGACTGCCTACCAAAACCGGTGTAAATCATTACCCGGTATCCGCCAAAGAACTTGAAACTTCACTGGCGTGCCCTTACATCTGTAACGTTGCACGAGATGCTGCACAGCAGGTCCGTGAAACTGATCAGCAACAAACTAATGTTGCTACTTTTAACAAATCATATTGCTTCACAGGAGAATATGTAATGAATGCTATAGACTTTACACCGCTTTACCGCAGCACCGTTGGCTTTGATCGATTAGCCAATCTGTTGGACTCTGCCCTTCAACAGAACCATACAAACGGTTATCCGCCTTACAACATAGAAGCGACTGACGAGAATCAGTACTCTATAACCCTTGCAGTTGCAGGATTCACTGAAGAAGAACTCGACATTCAAACCGAAAAAGGTGTGTTGACAATTCGAGGTGAAAAAGCACCTGTTGAAAAAACCGAACGTAACTTCTTGTACCAGGGCATTGCATCAAGAACCTTTGAACGCAAGTTTGAACTTGCCGATCACGTTAACGTGACTGACGCAAAGCTCGAGAACGGTATTTTAAATATTGACCTGGTAAAAGAAGTACCAGAGGCGATGAAACCCAAGAAAATTGCGATCGGCTCATCAAAAGCCATAGAGCATAAAGAAGAAATCGCAGCATAGCTGCGATCTCTTTTTAACTAACTGCCTGGCACGCGATCGTGCCAGGTTTTTTACTTCTTAAATGCTACAACCTACTTCTTTTTCTTGTTGGCAGCTTGCCTCTCGGTCCAGTTGTATGTACCTGCAATAATCTGCTTGGCACTTGAGACCCATTCATCACGTTCGATCCGGTCTGCAAAACCCTCTAACATCTCCGAATACTTTGCGATGTCTGCTTTCTTCCAGGCTGCAATGTCCTCAAACTCGTTGACACCGTTTTTATTCAGCATCTTCTCAATCTTCGGACCAATACCGAAAATCAATTTGAGATCATCCTTGCCATCTTTGCGGGTGGTTTTCTTACCATCCGCTGTGGTGGCCGCCTTCTTCGGTTTAGCAGGCTTTTTCTTGTTCAACGCTTCGCGGGCCTTGCGTCGTTCCTCCCAATTATAAGTGCCATTCAAAATCTGCTTGGCGCTCAGCACCCACTCGTCGCGCTCGATCCGGTCTGGAAAACCATCCAGCATTTCGGCATAACGATTGATATCGGCCTTTTTCCACTTTGCGATATGCTCAAACTTAGTGACACGTTTGCTGTTTAGCATCTTCTCTATCTTTGGTCCGATACCAAAGATCAGTTTGAGGTCATCCTGACCATCCTTACGGGTAGTTTTCTTACCATCGGCTGTCAGCTTTGGTTTGGCCACTGCTTTGGGCTTAGGTTTCGCCTTTGGCTTAGGTGCCGGTTTTGGCTTCGGCTTTGGAGCACTTTTAAGCTTTTCAATCAGCGCTTTCAAGCGAGCGATCTCTTTATCACGGCTGGTCACATCTTTGCCGTGGGTTCGCTGCAGACTGGCAAGCGATTTCTCAAGCTCTGAAATACGTTTCAGCTGACGCGTTTTTTCATCAAGTTTAGCGCGCAGATCAGTCACTGAAGCCTTTTGCGTTTTAACCTCTTTCTCAAGCTTTGTAAGTGAAGCGAGTTTTTGCTTTGCCGCACTAAGATCAGCCTGCAGTGATTTTTTGCTTTTCTCTGTTTCAGCCTGGCGACGAGCCATGCTCGCCTCAAGTGTTTTGATTGACTGTCTAAGTTTGTTCAGTTCTTTCTCACGCTGACTGGCAAGTGAACTGGCTTCCTTCGCATCTTTCTTTAGGGTGTTAACACTAGTTTGACGAGAATCGACGTCACGCTTTAACGCCACAATCTGTTTATCAAACTGACTGATTTGCTTGTCGCGTTTAGTGACCTGGGCACGCAGCGCTTCAGCAGCTTTCAGTCGCTCGCGTAGTGCTGCAAGTTCAGCCAGTCGCTTCGCATCCGATGACTTAAATGTAGCCTCGGCTTTCGCACTCGACTTTTTCAACGAATCTACCTGACTGGCAGTTTGTCTGCTTTGCTTCCTGGCTTCCGAGAGCTCACCACTCCACTTTGCCTTTTCAGCTTTTTGAGCCTCAAGCAAAGCTTTGTAGTCCGCTTCCCGTTTTTCCAGTTTGCCTTTTAAAGGTTGAAGCTCACGAAGCTGACGCTGCAAATCTGAAAGATCACTCGACCACTTGGCGCTTGCAACCTTTTGAGATTCTTGTAACGCCTTGTAGGTGGCATCTCGTTTTTCTATTTTTTGCTGAAGCGGTTGAATCTCTCGTACACGCTTTTGCAGGTCTGAAATTTCAGCTGCCCACTTAGCCTTTTCAGCTTTTTGCGCTGCGAGTAATCCCTGATACTCGGAGTCGCGCTTTTCAAGCTTCTGCTGCAAAGGACTCAGCTCTCTGACACGGATGCGCAGGTCAGATTGATCAGAAGACCACTGGGCTTTCTCGGCTTTTTGCGCTTCCAGCAAACGGTTGTACTCCGCTTCACGTTTCGCAAGCTTGGCCTCAAGCGGCTGCAGATCCCGAACTTGTCTTTGTAACTCTGAGACTTCACCAGACCACTTGGCATTCGAAGCTTTTTGCGCTTCAGTTAAGGCATCGAATTCACTTTCTTTGGTACTGAGCTTTTGCCGCAGTGGCTCTAACTCGCGAACCCGCTCCTCAAGCTTTTTACGTTGACCATCGGAATTGGAGAGCAAGCCCTGCTTTTCATCGATGGATTTTTTGAAACCGACAATATCGCTCTGAAATACACCCACCTGCTTTCTTTCGTTTTCAAGCTCAAGATTAAGCTTTTGCAGCTTCGCGCTGGATTGCTCTTCTGCAGTTTTCAGACGCTGCTCCAGCGCCACGTATTGTTTGCGTGCTGCATCAGACGCAGAATCAAGCTCTCGCAACTTACGATCGCGCTCTGCAATTTCCTGCTTCAGCACTTCGAGCTGCTTCATTTTGGTGTCCAGCTCGGCAATACGCTTGTCGCGCTCAGCTAATGCCTGTGCGTGTTGCTGTTCTGCCGCTGCTATCTTTCGATCAAGCTCGGCTTGCGAGTCAACTCTAAGTTTTGCAAGCTCACTTTCTTTAGATTTGAATTTTTGCTCTGACTCATTAAATCGTTGCTGCCACGGCGAAAGCTCTTTCACTTTAGCCTGGTGCTGCTGCTCTGCAGTCTGCGCTTCCGCACGCAACCTGGCCAGTTGCTGATCGAGCTCTGTAGATTTCTTTTTACTGCCCTGAAGCTCGCTATCCAATGATGCGAGCCTCTTGTCTCGCTCTGCTACATCATTGCGCAACGTTTCAAGCTTTTTAATCTCGCCCTGGAGTTGCTGAATCGTGTTGTCGCGTTCGGCAAGCGTGTTTTTATGTTTGCTCTCGGCCTCTGCATTACTGCGACGCAGGGCTTCGACCTCGGTATTGTGTTTCTCGGCTGCATGTCGCAACTCGACTTTGAGTTTCTCTATCTCAGCTCGACTTTCCTCAGCCTGCTTTTTGTAAGGTCGCAGACTGTCGGCCTCAGCTTGTGATTTCTTGTGCTCAGCCTCGTGTTGATCACGAGCCTTAATCAACGCCTGCTTCTCGGTCTCAAACGCCTGCAACTTAGACTGAAGCGCTTTGATTTCAGCGGCACGCTCTTCTGCCTGCTTTTTAAACGGCCTTAGCGTATCAACCTCTTGCTGCGCCTTTTTAAGGCTGGCAAGGTGTTCATCACGTGCTTTGATTGCCGCCG
>CAZQKJ010000027.1:0-19702 GCA_964593315.1 uncultured Granulosicoccaceae bacterium | reverse complement strand
TTCATGGGAGATTGGGCTAAAGGTGAATTCAATACGCTTGGCAAAAGTGCCGGTAGTGATTTCGGTTGTGCACTGACCGCAGGCAGCGACCCGAGCCTGCTACTGGTAGTTGATACATTCATCCTTGGCAAAGTGACCGACAGTTTAGAGAAAAAAGGTCAGGCACTGATGCTTGATATCATTTCCGACCCTGAAACCAATCAGAAATTTAACGCATTGAAGGGCTCGGTTTCACCATTTTATAAACCATCAGCAGACGAACTGGATCCATGCAGTGCGCAGGTCTATAAGACGCTCGCAAAGGACGAGTCAGTCATCCCGCCGTATGCAACCTACGAGGATGGCGGCCTGCTACACAAGCTGGATGCTGTAGTTTTTGACTTATGGAAGGCCGCGAACACAGATACTGATATCGATACAATGATTAACACCAGCATTGAGCTGTTTAAAGAGAACATTCTCGAGAGCATCTCTGGCGACAATCCATCAATTGCAAACATCGATGAGTAACAACCGGTAGCTAGCACTAGACCATACCCGATTTAAAAACCTCGAAAGCACTACCGTTTTCGAGAACCCCCCTAACCTCCTGTGCAGCAACCTGCACACTGGCACCGTTAAAAGCGGCAAGCGCGACCGATGCACCTAGTAAGATACTGTGCTGCATTAACGAGTGATTACCAGAAAGCGCTTCCATGCCTTGCTGTGCCGCACACTCGGCCAACTTATCAATAGATAGTCGGGTCGGAATACCACACTTATCTGTCTTCAACATCTCGTCCGGCAGACCTACTGCACGATCTGTCTGACTGATACCAATATCCGCAGGCACGATGCGAATCTTTGCAAGAGAGCTGTCTTGATTGTCTGCTGGCGATCCCTCGGCTAGCGGATTGTTAGCATCCCATTGAAAATACCGCGACACTTGTGCCACTGTGGGTACAACGCCGCCCTCGATTCCCTTGATAAAGCTCGCAGAATCAAAACCCATAGTGCGTGCAAGACTGGCATAGACATCCGGATAAGCCTTATGCACATAACCCGTTATGAAGTGATTTCTGCCTTTAGCCCGCAACGGCATCAACCCTTTCTCTATGGTGGTAATACACGGCCGTTTAACCATTTGATCTCTAAGCTTTTGAAGCGCGTGAAGTTCGGGCGCTATGACGGACTGATCGAGATAACACCAGCCAGCGCTTGAACCGGATTGAGGGCTATTGAAAACTCGCGCCGCAGACTCAAGACTTCGATTGACTGGTATTCCTGCAGCCGCCAGAACCCGCTTGACCGAGAGCCCGTGTTTTGGTCCGATCGACTCGATACCATGAGTCACAACGGGCACGCCACAAGCTGCAAGTACCGCAGGTACAAACGGTGATGCAGGCAGACTGCGGATGTAACCGTCGTAGGGATCAACCAGTGTAACCAAAGCCTCGCAGTTCACCGGTACAGTTGTCACTCCCTCAAGGATTGCTTCAGTGACTCCTTGCATTTCATCATCGGTTTCGCGCTTCATTCGCAATGCAATTAAAAACAGTGCGCTTTGCACAGGGTCAGCTTTTTGTTCCAGCACTAATCGCATTGCAGCACGCGCCTGATCAACACTCAGGTCCTTACTCATGGTAGGCCCCGTGGCGATACGCTGCAGAACTTCACGCATCTGAGCAATTGCTTCCGTGCAGAGCAAACAGTTTTCAGTCAATCTCTTTTACCGTGGCAAGCTTAAGGGTTATCATGATAGGTAAAATCCCTCCTTTTGCCTACCCGAATCAGCCCAACACAATTACCCTCAGGCACAGACTGAAGTATCAATGAAGCATCTACCCATTTTTCTCAGCATCAAAAACCGGTCTTGCCTGGTTGTGGGAGCAGGCCCTGTTGCCGCACGCAAAGCAGGCATGCTTATCAAAGCAGGTGCATCGGTTGAAGTTGTCGCACCTCATTGTAGTGACTCGATGCAGGAACTACTGGACACAAGTGACGCCACGTACTTACAAAGAGAATATCAACCAGCTGACCTTAGCCATAAGCACATAGCCATTGCGGCGACTAACTGCCGTACATTAAATGCGGAAATAGCAGCAGTGGCTTTACAGTCAGAATTACTCTGCAATGTGGCAGACAACCCCGATGCGGGCAACTTTATACTGCCTTCGATTATAGATCGCGACCCGTTGTATATTGCGATCAGCAGCGGTGGCAATTCACCCATTCTATCCAGAATCCTTAAGAACAGACTGGACGCGTTTGTCCCCGCAAGCTATGGCAGGCTCGCATCACTGGCCGGCCAGTATCGTGATCGAATAAAAAGCAGATTTAAAAACACAACAACACGTAAGCGATTCTGGGAGAATGCACTCAGTGGTAACGTTGCAGAACTAATGCTCGATGGCAAAGAACAGAGTGCACACCACCTGATAGAGCAACAATTAGCCGATACACAGTTAGAAGCAGAGCAATCAACCGGTGAAGTCTATTTGGTTGGTGCAGGCCCTGGCAACCCGGACCTTCTGACTTTCAGAGCACTCCGCTTAATGCAGCAGGCAGACGTTGTACTGCACGATCGACTCGTGGCTCCAGCGATCCTTGCGATGTGCAATCCGAATGCAGAGCAAATCTACGTGGGCAAGAGACGTGCTGATCACTCAATGCCGCAAACCGGAATCAATCAAACCCTGGTTGATCACGCGCTGGCAGGTAAGCGGGTGTTACGACTAAAAGGTGGTGATCCTTTTATCTTCGGCCGCGGAGGCGAGGAAATAGAAACACTGGCAGAACATAATATTCCGTTTCAGGTTGTACCGGGAATAACAGCCGCATCCGGTTGCGCCAGTTACGCAGGCATCCCACTGACTCATCGCGATCACGCGCAATCCTGCACCTTTGTCACCGGCCACCTTAAAGATGGCAGTATCGATCTCGATTGGCACAAACTGGTGGGCACAGAACAGACCCTGGTCTGTTACATGGGGCTGCTCGGTCTGCCCGTGATCTGCAGGCAACTTATCACCCACGGACTGCCACACGATACACCTGCAGCTTTGGTAGAACGCGGCACCACCAGCAATCAAAAAGTCTATACCGGTACGGTTGAAAGTCTGCCACAAGTTATCGCCAGTCAAGAGGTCACTGCACCAACGCTTATTATTATTGGCTCGGTCGTCACGTTGCGCGAGAAACTGGATTGGGTGAATCGACAGTGACTGGTACCGCAAGTAGACATCTCATTCTGTAGCCGCCGATCACTTCCCGGATCTGATTAACTGCGTACTAGTCGCCCGGATTACCGCTGATTTTGCACCTGAACGGCATATCGCATCAGGCAGATGCACTCTATACTCCGGCAAATCACAATCTCACAGCAGAACTGCCAAAACCAAGCTATATAAGTGTTTGTTTTGGCAGTTGGATCTGTATAATCCAGCCCCTGTACCCTGACTCCCCCGGCGGCAGACAAGAATCGGGTTACAGCGGGCAGAATAAAACCAATCGCCCACGCTATGTCCTGCCGACTTTATTAGTTACCTAAATCCTTATGAATACTGAAAAATTGCGCAATATCGCGATTATTGCCCACGTTGACCATGGCAAAACTACCCTGGTTGATAAGCTCCTGAATCAATCAGGCACGCTGGATCGAAAGAACGCTGATGCCGAGCGCGTGATGGACTCGAACGATCAGGAGAAAGAGCGCGGCATTACCATTCTGGCGAAGAACACCGCCATCGAATGGCAGGACTACCGAATCAACATCGTTGATACACCAGGGCACGCAGACTTCGGCGGTGAGGTCGAGCGCGTGCTATCAATGGTTGACAGCGTGCTGCTGTTGGTCGACGCCGTAGACGGGCCGATGCCTCAAACCCGTTTCGTCACGTCAAAAGCATTCGAACGCGGATTGAAGCCAATCGTTGTCATCAACAAGGTAGATCGCCCCGGAGCACGACCTGACTGGGTAATGGACCAGGTTTTTGATTTGTTTGACCGACTGGGTGCTACTGACGAGCAGTTGGATTTTCCAATCATCTACACTTCGGCAATTAACGGTATCGCCGGCCTCGAAACAGATCAGATGGCAGAAGACATGACGCCACTGTTCGAAATGATCACTGAAAAAGTGCCCTCACCCGCTGTGGATGTTGAAGGCACATTTCAAATGCAAATATCAGCACTGGACTATGACAGCTATGTTGGCGTTATTGGCGTAGGCCGCATTAGTCGCGGATCACTTAAACCTAACCAGCAAGTCGTGGTGAAGTCTGCAAGCGGTGAAGAACGCAAAGGCCGAGTACTCAATGTAAAAGGCTATATGGGTCTTGAGCGCGTGGATACAGAGAACGCCACTGCAGGAGACATAGTTTGCATCAATGGTATTGATGGTTTATCCATTTCAGACACACTGTGCGATCCTGAAAACGTAGAAGCAATGCCACCTCTGTCAGTCGATGAGCCAACGGTTAGTATGACATTCAGGGTCAATGACTCACCGTTTGCAGGTAAGGAAGGCAAGTACGTCACATCAAGAAACATACGCGAGCGCCTTGAACAGGAATTAATCCATAACGTAGCACTCAGAGTTGAACAGGGTGACTCGGCAGACAAATTCAAGGTATCAGGCCGCGGTGAATTACACTTATCAGTTCTGATTGAAACCATGCGGCGCGAAGGTTATGAACTCGGTGTGTCTCGCCCGGAAGTCATTCAAAAAGAAATAGACGGCGTCACACAAGAGCCATTCGAACAAGTAGTGGTAGACATTGAAGACGAACATCAGGGTCCGGTAATGGAGGAGCTCGGCCTGCGTAAGGCAGAGATGACCAACATGGAACCCGATGGCAAAGGTCGTTTAAAGATGGAGTTTATTATTCCATCGCGCGGTCTGATCGGTTTTCGTGGCATGTTCCTGACCATGACCTCAGGCTCAGGCATTTTGACCAGTATTTTTGATCACTACGGTGAAGTAAAGTCTGCCGGAGTTGTATCACGTCAAAATGGTGTGCTCGTCTCCATGGTCACAGGTAAAACGTCTGCGTTCTCGTTATTCAACTTACAGGATCGTGGTCGGTTATTTCTGGGTCATGCAATCGACATTTACGAAGGACAGATTCTGGGCATTCATTCGCGCTCTAACGATCTGGTGGTCAATGCAACCAAGGGCAAGCAACTGACCAATGTTCGTGCATCGGGAACGGATGAAGCACTGACACTGACTCCACCGATCATCCATTCACTGGAACAGGCGCTCGAGTTCATAGAAGACGATGAACTGGTAGAGGTGACACCGGAGAGTATCCGTATCCGCAAAAAGATGCTGAGCGAAACCGAACGCAAGCGCGCCTCAAGAGCCGCCTAACCAGTATTGTAGACTGGCAATGTAGACCGGCAATGTGGACTATTGGACACACAGCTCTGCACCAACGCTGCTGCACGAAGAGAACATGCGCGCAGCAGTCAGGCTAAGGTAATAGAATCAGACCGGGCTGCTCCGGTCTTTTTTTTGTTACCCTGAGTCTATCTACCATCAGGACTCCAGTGTGACTACATTCTCAGCCAACCTCGGCTTTCTGTTTACAGAACTACCACTCACTGACGCTATCGAAGCCGCCAAAAAGAATGGCTTCGACGCCGTGGAATGCCACTTCCCCTACTCTACTCCTGCATCCGAGACCAAAGCCGCACTGGCTAAAACCGGCTTAACCATGCTTGGCTTAAATACCATCAGAGGCAACGAGTCCGCAGGGGACAATGGATTGTGCGCCATCCCTGAAAGAGTTAATGAAGCGCGCGCCTCGATTGATCAGGCGATTGAGTATGCAAGACAAATCGACACACCTAACGTCCATGTGATGGCAGGGGTTGCGAGCGGTGATCTTGCCAATGATACGTATATTGAAAACCTGCGCTATGCAACACAGAAAGCAAGCGATCACGGGATTGATATATTGATAGAACCACTTAACCCCTACGATGCTCCCGGATACTTTCTGAACCACACAGCACAGGCCGAAACCGTTATCAGTACGGTGGCAGCCAATAATTTAAAACTACTGTTCGACTGCTACCATGTGCAAATAATCGAGGGCGATGTCTGTAGACGAATGCAACAGCTGCTACCGATTATCGGTCATATACAGATTGCATCAGTACCCGCACGCGCAGAACCGGATAAAGGAGAACTGGATTATCGTTATGTGCTCAAAGAGATAGCTGAACTCGGGTTTCATACACCGATAGGCAGTGAGTACAAACCTGCTACCACCACAGAGGGTGCCCTTGGCTGGATGAAAAGCCTGGTCGACAACTAAGAGTTGTTTAAAAAAGATTCAATCCGACTTTTCTACACGTACGGCTGTTCTGCCACAGACGGCTTGTATCAGACCTGACCGACAGAATGGCGTTTACTGTATTGCGTCTGAAATCCCAGCCGCCGTACCAATAGAAAAAACAGTAGTCCGACCGGACCGAACACCATCGTGAGAAACAGCGATGGCAGGAGCACAAAGCCACGCATATTTTCTCTCTCAGCAGTCTGCAGTTGCCAACTGCCAATGAACAGATCAAAGGCCAGGTAGTGCACCCAACCTACGAGTGCTATCTCTGGCTGCGCGAACAATCGCGTGAGATTGTCCAGTGAATCAAAACCACCACCCTGAAACGGCAACAGATTGAATATCAGTACCGCGTACAAAATAGCTAAACCGATCGCGACCAACCGACCGATACGCCAGCTGACTTTCATGCCAGATGCAGCACAGACAAAAAGCGCACTCCACCCGGCAAGCGCTAAAGTGTTTGCAACAATATAAATTGAATCCAGAGCAATCATTGTATTGACGCGTAATGCTATCCGTTATCACTGAGTAAGGCAGCTGAGAAATATCATCTAGTTTTCGGCTTTGATTCCGATTTCTTCACCGGTCCAGGCGCAAACGACGCATTTCCGAAAATCGATTTACTTCGCATGAGCATGTCACCACCAGAGTGAACCAGCAGTGGCACATACGTGAGTACAATGTGAATGGCATCAGACACGTGAATCTGGCGCTGCGTTTAAGCCACGTTCATTCTGTGTTGGGCTGAAATTAACTGCACGAACTAGTTCTCATGTTATGAACGACAGAGGATAGATGGGAAATAACAGCGAAAACTCGAAACATTGTGCTGCCGTGTTCTCATTAGAATGTTCCTTAAATTACTGTGATTCACAAATCTGAAGCGATCACTCCCGTAAAATATTGCCAGCAGCAAAATCCCGCGCGATGCACCGGCAACCAGATTCGAGTACAAATGCGCGAGCTTCAAGATCTAGAGCTGCTGGATTGGGTCCACCCCACCCACTATGCAACCCCGGTAGAAAGTTTTGAAAGTGAATATCAATCGATTGTTATCTTGCCTTGTGGCTCCTGTCTCCATTGCCCTTGTCGGTTGTGGGGGTGGCACCTCAGCGACTGGAACAACCGTAGCTAACGGCACAACAGACTCTTCGGGCAGCACCTCTACCGTTGTGACCGTTGCGTCCAATCAAAGCGCGCAAACACTTAAACCAATCCACTCGTTGCTATGCATAGAGGTACCCGGAAATGCCACTGCTAATGGCATTCCGCTGGTGCAATCCCATTGTGATTCCGGCACCAATCAATCATTCAGCATGGTGGATGCGGCGGCCGGGTTGAGCCAGATAATCGCCGCCCACTCAGGCAAGTGTATGCAGGTACGCGATGATTCAACCGAACTGGGCGCCACTATCATTCAGGGTAACTGCGAAAGCGCCGATTCAGCCATGTGGAGAATCGATGACGTAGACGGAGGTGTGCGAATTACCAACAATCACTCTGGTCTGTGCGTTGGTGTCAGTGACAGAAGCCGTGCTCCAGGCACTGCAATTAATCAATGGCCATGCAACGGACGAGACAACCAGATTTTCTCTACCGGTAGCCGCACACCGGATACCGACCCGGATACAGAAACAGAAGACAGTAACAATATCATCAGCGCAGCGAACGGTAATGCTATATGGTCAGAAATAAAACCACTGCCGTTGGTGCCGGTCTCAGCCGCTAATCTCAACAACGGTAAGGTGTTGTTATTTTCGTCTTTCCAACGCTACGACTTCTTCGGTGACGGACGTCAAACCGCGACGTCAATTTATGACCCGATTACCGACACTGCCACCGATCGCATCGTATCGCACACTCGCCACGATATGTTCTGCCCCGGTATTGCCAATCTGCCCGATGGCCGTGTACTGGTCAGTGGCGGATCATCGGGTGAAGAAACTTCTATCTATGATCCTGAAACCGATAGCTGGGAAACCGCACCAGAAATGAATATCGGACGCGGTTACCAATCCAATGTCACACTCAGTGACGGAGGCGTCTTCACCTTAGGGGGTTCATGGCGTGGCGGTACCGGCGGCAAATCCGGAGAAGTGTTTCGCGATGGTCAATGGCAAAGACTAGACGGCATTCCTATTACACCCGCCCTGATAACCGAAGATTTCCGCGGCCAGTATCGCGCCGACAATCACATGTGGTTATTTGCCTGGGAAGACGGGCAAGTTTTCCATGCAGGGCCATCAAAAACGATGAACTGGATCGACACCAGTGGTGAAGGCAGCGCAAGACCTGCAGGACTGCGCGGCAACGACGATGACTCCATGAATGGAAACGCCGTGATGTTTGATATAGGTAAAATATTAACCGTCGGTGGATCACTTGACTACGATACCAGTGAAGCGAGCACTGAAACCCACATCATCGATATCACCAACGGCACCGCCAACGCCCGAACCGTTGAAAGCATCAAGCGCCAGCGCGTTTTTCACAACAGTGTTGTGCTGCCCACTGGTGAAGTCATTGTTATTGGGGGTCACGCCTTTGCACGTGCATTTAGTGATCGCGACTCGGTACTGGTGCCGGAAATGTTCGACCCTGAAACTGAAACATGGACTGATCTTCCAGCTATGCAAGTGCCTCGCAACTATCACAGTATTGCACTGTTGCTACCGGATGGTCGCGTGATGAGTGGCGGCGGCGGCCTTTGCGGTGACTGCGATACCAATCACGCTGACACAGAAATACTGATACCTCCCTACCTGCTCGATGACAATCAGAACCTAAGAGTAAGACCTGAGTTACTTGATACACCGGCCTCAGCTATCTATGGAGAGACCATCTCAGTGTCAGTCACTGACGCCGCAGAGTTTGTTTTGATGCGTGCATCCAACAGCACCCATTCAGTTAATAATGCTCAACGCCGCATACCTTTGCAATCAACTGAAACCGACTTCGGTCGTTACGAACTCAATATTCCCGACAGCAGCGGTATTGCTCCACCGGGACAATACATGCTGTTTGCGATTGACTCACAGGGCACGCCCAGTGTTGCCAGCTATATTTCAATAGGCCAGTAACTCATCCGTGACTTTATGTAATCCGCTACGTACCGCCATGCGTTCAACGATCAGGCCACTGATACTTGCAAGCATAGTGATAAGCAGCCTTATCTCAGGGACAGCCCTTGCCCATAAGAAAACAGTCCCTGCCAGCGACCTGAGTATCACTGATACATCAACGCTTGTTTATAATTCACCGGATTCGCTCAGTATTGGTCAGAACCGGCTGATCGTTCGAGCTGAAAACGAACTCGGCCAGGTGTACGGAGGACCAGATATACCCGTCACCCTCACCCTTAAGCAGGGCACTACAACCATTGAGCTTCCAACCCATTGGGTTTGGACATCTGTAGGTTACAGCGGCTTTTACGTCGCCAATGTAGTTTTTAAAACCGCCGGGCAATGGCAGGCAATACTATCCGGTGATAATGGAGCATCACAGCAAAGATATATTAACGTTGCCACTCATTCCGCTGTACCTGCTGTGGGTCAAATGGCCATTGCATCTACAACAAAAGTACTTAACAGCACAACAAGCTACAACGATCTCACGACAGACGACAACCCGGATCCTGCGTTCTACAGCCAAAGTATCAGCGATGCAGTCGCTTCCGGTTCACCATCAGTGATTATATTTGCCACGCCTGATCTATGCAGAACCGCAGTATGTGGCCCACTGTTAGAGCAAATGAAAGATCTGTCCAAACGAATTACCGATGTGAATTTCGTACACGTAGAGGTCTACGAACCAGTTAAGAGAACAAACAATAAACTCGTGCCCGTTCAAGCAGTCATAGACTGGCAGTTACCGAGTGAGCCATGGGTGTTCATAGTAGATTCTGAAGGACGTATCGATTCAAAATTTGAAGGGTATATCACCGCTGAGGAGATTGAATCAGCTCTGTAGCAAGCTACTATAAACAGGGTGCAGTACCGATCTGCACGGTGTGAGTGATGACTCGCATCGCTCTACCAATACAAACCGCTGGTAACAGACCCACTGAGCGACAGCAACAATTGCTGCCGCCCACTTGTTCTGCACCACTACCTTGCAATATCAGCAACCCTTTCAAAAATCTTCAGTGACTACCAATAACTCGGGCAACGCACCAACAACCCGAGCTTGCGGCTAACTCGCTTTTTTAAGCGGTATCGAGTGCTTACTTGCAGTGGGCATTTGCTGTTCCACAACCGCACCAATCATCTCAGCGGTGACCGGCGATAGCGTCCATCCCAAATGGCCGTGGCCAGTATTGTAAAACACCCCCGGCTGACTACCACTGCCAATACGCGGCATCATATTCGGCATCATCGGGCGCAACCCAGCCCAGGAAATAACATGCTCGGTATCAACATCTGGAAAGTATCGTCGACTCCACTCGACCAGTGGTCTGATTCGATCATCACGAATGTCGCGATTATCACCGTTAAATTCTGCAGTGCCTGCAATCCGGAAACGCTCATTGCCTAGTCTGCTGGTGACTATCTTGGCTTCATCATCGAGAATACTCACCCAGGGTGCGGCCTGTTGGCTGACACTATCATCCAATGGAATAGTGATCGAGTAACCCTTGACCGGATAAACATTCACCCGATCACCAAGCTGGGCTGCAAAACCACGACTGCCGATGCCTGCACATACCACCACACCGTCAAACTCCTGCAAACTGGTATCACTATCGCCACCGGGTTCTACACTTTCAGACTCCACAGTAACCGTCCTGCCGTTGTGGTTGATATTGTTTACCTGCGTATCACAATTAAAGCTTGCACCAAGCCTGACACAAGCATCTGCCAAACCACGTGTGTATTTATGAATATCTCCGGTCGAATCACTCGGAGTAAAGTAGCCGCCATAGAAATCACCGGTCAAGGTTGGCTCTATGTGTTTCATTTCATCATCGCTAACTGCCTGACGATCAAGACCACCTTTGTTCAGAAGCTCGTTCACTTTAGTCGCATGATCGTATTCTTTTTTTGTAGAGTAGATGTGCAAGATACCGCGCTGCTCGTAATCAAAATCGATCTGCTCACGCGAGGCCCACTCTTGCAGGTGTGCACGAGCAGCCACAGCCAGCCGCGCTGTTTCTATAGTATTCGACTCATAGTTGGGGATATTGCCGACAAACTCTGCCATCCACGACACCTTGTGCCAATCCGGACGAGGATTCACCAGTAACGGTGCATCCTTTTTCAGCATCCACTTCAACCCCTTAATAACCGTTGATACTTGAGTCCAGACTTCTGCGTTGGATGCAGATAGTTGACCACCATTGGCAAACGATGTCGCCATTGCGGGATACCGGTGTCGGTCAAAGACGGTCACATCGTAACCGCGATTCAGGAGAGCGTAACAGGTGGTGACGCCGGTGATACCGGCACCAATAACAGCGATCTTTTTCATTTTAAAGCTCCAAGACAGAGTTAGCATTTCTGATTGCAGGTGCAATCACTTCCAACCCCATCTGTCTCGGAACCTGAGAGCATCTGCGAAGAATCGCATACCCCTTCGGTGAGTGCCGATGTGCGACACTACTCTCCAGATGTCTCTTTGAGAATGTGGTCCTTTCGCCTGAGAGTTTCCTGGGTGTTGCTCCTTCGGCGCCACCAGAGCACAGAGGTCTTCTGCAGTCCGGCGATCTCTCCCACATCTCTACCGGCGTAAGCCGACAAGACAATCAGCACAATGACTCATTTGCGCTGCAATGGCAAGAAATTGCTGTGTAAATTTTAGTACTGCCTGGCGAATGGAAGTTCCCGTCACACCCGGGTGTCTCCCTGCGCCAGCGTGTGTATCGGCCATTTGCCGGATATCTTTACACTAAGGTAAAACAACAAGTCTACATCGGGCGGCATATTGGTAACTGTTTTTATATACAGTATTCGCTATAGTACGGCTTGTCAGTGCGGCCATCACCGGGTGGCAGCATGAATCAACAACAAATAGAGTTCGCACTACGGGCAATGAATCAACTCACTCGGGTCTTAAATACCTGCAACCATAGCTCAACAACCACTGCGGAAACACTGGGCCGAAAGCAGCTCGGCGATCACACTATTGTGGTCAGAATTATTGCAGAAATAGAAGAAGGGTTTGCCGCACCACTGGCATCTCATGCGAGCAGACTTGGCGCTGAGCCACGCTATCCGATCAAAACCCGGCATCACAATAAACATCGCAGCAATCGCTGGCACAAACCGCCTTTCTAGTGTACGAGGCATCCAAACACTGGATGTGCAGCGCGAGTAAATTTAATTAACGGTAAACTATCGTGGTCGTGATCACCCCCGATTGGGAATCACCTCATAACCCGGCTCTTCAGGCTCATCATCTGTCATTTCTGCAGGAAATCCCGGTGCTGTTATGCTCAAACCGGTTGCATCTTCGAGCCTTCGAATAATATTCGGAGACCACTCACGCGAGCCGTATCTGGCTTCTCCGTCTTTGAAGATATCGATCAATAACGGACTGATTTCCAGTGGCACATTGGCACGATCAGCAACCGATTGAAAAAGACCAATGTCCTTACTGACAAGATCCATCGTAAAGGATATGTCGCGCGAGCCATTGAGTATGACCTGGCTTTCAGTCTCATGGACAAATGAGTTACCAGAAGAGATCTTGATCGCCTCATAAGTAGTATTCAGATCCATACCCGCAGCCTTGGCAGTCACTAACGCCTCACAACAGGACAGCAGGTTAGCCGTTGCCAGATAATTGGTTATCACCTTTAGAATCGATGCTGATCCTAATGGCCCGGTATGCAACAATCGTCTGCCTAATGATTTGAGCACGGGTGTAATGCGCTCGAAGGTCTCACGCTCACAACCTGCAAAGATAGAGATGTTGCCGGTATCGGCACGATGACACCCACCAGATACCGGGCAATCAACAGCAGAGGCACCGGTACTCGCCACCAAGGCACCGAGTCGTTTTACTTCCGCCTCATCGGTAGTGGACATTTCCATCCAGATTTTACCGGCGGACAAACCTGCCAGCAGGCCATCTTTATCTTCCATGACCGCAGCAGAGGCCGCAGGTGATGGCAAACAGGTGATCACGGCCTCGCACTGTTGAGCCATTTCTTTTGGGGTATCTGCCCAGCTTGCACCGCCATCCAAAAATGGCTGCGCCAGAGATTTGTCCAGATCACGCACCACCACATCATGACCGTTACGCAAAAGACTACCCGCGAGTTTGCCACCCACATTACCCAGACCGATAAATCCAATTTTCATTTAAAAAGCCCTGACCGTTAACGCTCTACACCCTACCCCAATTTGATTGAATTACTTACCCAGACCCGACTCTCTATACGCAAGCCACATTACCGACCTTCAATCCTGATTCTCAACAGACTTCAGAATAAGTTTTGCAAGCTTACCCAAACCAAAACGCGCCTGCGATGGTGTTGAGTGACTGAAGTTCAGCCGGATTGCGGGCGCTGCGTCAATACCCGTCGGGTAAAACGAATGACCAGGCATAAATGCCACGCCCTCTTCTATAGCACTCGGCAGCAGTGAACGAGTATCGACTTTATACTCAGGGTTTAAGGTAAGCCAGTAAAACAAACCTCCAGCAGGCACAGCCCAATCAGCGATCTCACCAAACTCAAGCTGCAAAGACTCATGAAAAGCGTCCCTGCGGTGACGATAAAACTCGGTTAGATCACGCAGTCGTTCATCACCGATTTGCAACAGTTTCAAAATAAGTTGCTGGCTAATACGGCAGCTATGTAAATCCGCTGCCTGCTTTAATCGTACAAGATACGGATACAATGCCTCGGAGCAAGCCAGATACCCAATGCGTAACCCCGGCGCATAGACCTTGGAGAAAGAAGACTGATAAACCCAGGGAGCGCTCTCTACAAAACTACACACTGGCGTGCGATCGCAATCACTGTATACAAGATCACGGTAAGGATCGTCTTCAAACAAAACACTTCCGGATGTGTCGCAAGCCAACGCCAGTGCTTGCCGTTCATCACGCGAGTAGCAATACCCTGTGGGGTTTTGAAAAGTAGGTATGGTATAGGTGAGCTTTGCATCTTTAATGTCCACCTGCTGCGGCTGGTAGCCAATATACTCAGCCCCGTACAAATCAAACGCCTGCACTGCGGCAACGTAAGTCGGCAACTCTATTGCCACGCGTGTACCCTTGTCTACAAACAGCTTGGCAACAAGATCAATACCCTGCTGCGATCCAGACAAAATCAGCACCCGATCGGCATCAACGGACAACCCGCGCGCCTGCAGTGAAGCTGCAATCTGCTCGCGCAAATTCAAATCCCCCTCAGACGGCCCGTACTGCAGGTGGTCCTGCCGCAAGCCTGAACAATCCAATTCAGGAAAACACTCCCGAGCCGGCAGACCACCGGCAAAAGAAATCATCCCCGGCCGATCAATTACCTTGAGTATTTCCCTGACTGGTGACTCTGCCAAACGATCAATTCTCTCAGCGTACATCGGCTCTCCTCCTTTTTAGTCAACATAATTGACCTTTTAATTCAATCGGCATTAATAGTCAATATTATTGACCTAATCTAACACTTAGGTATTGACAGGCCCGATCCCGAAGATTAGCGTTACAGTATGATTGATCCGAAAAGAGAACAGCAATTACGCGAGGCGATTGAGCTGTTCTTTTTTTCCTACAGATCATTCACCCGCGGCCCGGATGCAATTCTCGAAAAACGAGGTCTCGGGCGCGTTCATCACCGTATCCTTTATTTTGTCGGGCGCGATCCAGGCTTGTCAGTGAATGACCTGCTGGCTGTGCTTGAAATATCCAAACAGGCACTACATCAACCGCTCAGACAACTTATTAGTATGGAGCTGATCAAAAATGAAAAATCTGTCGTTGATCAGAGAGTCAGGGAACTGCGCCTGACAACAGCTGGCAAACGCCTTGAGGCTAAGCTGACCGGTACCCAGTTACTTCAGCTTGACAGTGCTTTTTCAGAGCACAGTAAAAAAACTGAAAAAGCCTGGAAACAGATCATGCAACTGGTGGCAGATGAATAACACTCCGTTAAACCCTGTATCCTTACCCGCAGTTGCTGCATACACCAGACGCAAGCGGCAGCATAAGCCAATACGTTACAATCGCAGTAAAACTACTTTTACCGCTCTACCGCATGCAGGCTGAAGATGAGAGATTTTGACGAACTACGTTCCGTTCTGGAACTTGAAAGAATAGAAGATAACCTTTATCGCGGCCAAAGCTATAAGACCCCCTGGGGAAGAGTGTTTGGAGGCCAGGTACTTGCCCAGTCGATACATGCAGCACAACTGACGGTACCGGGCGATCGAGTACTGCACTCCATGCACGCGTACTTTTTGTTGGCAGGGGATATCGAGATGCCGATTGTCTACGACGTAGAACACGTACGCGACGGCGGCAGCTACACGACAAGGCGCGTCAAAGCAATTCAGAAGGGTCGGCCAATCTTCACTGTACAAGCGTCTTTTCAACTACCAGAGGAAGGCTTGAGTCACTCTGTGCCAATGCCCGATGTACCGCCGCCAGAAAGTTTGCAAAGTGATAAACAGATCGGCGAACAACTGCGAGAATGTGCACCGGAACTCTACAAAATCACCCGCATCGATCGACCTATAGAGTGCCGCCCGACTCTCGGGGTGGAACAATATACCTCTCCCAACAACGAACCCCGCCAACACATCTGGATCAAATCCAAAGGTACTTTGCAAAATACCGATAGGATGCATCAGGTCGCTCTCACTTATGTATCAGACTACAATCTGCTCGCAACATCCCTGTTGCCACACTGGACTATTGCAACAAGACAAAAAGTATTTCTCGCAAGTCTCGACCACGCCATGTGGTTCCACCGCCCCTTCCGGCTTGACGATTGGCTGCTCTATAGTATCGAAAGCCCAAGCGCCAGCAGTGGCCGTGGTTTTTCCAGAGGTGATCTCTTTACCCGATCCGGTGAGCTGGTTGCCTCTGTCGCACAGGAAGGGCTAGTTCGAGCACAACGAAGCTGACCATTCAATCCACCGACGGTTGGCGAGCCATTGTCAGCTCGTCTGCAATAGTGTCACTGGCACTATTGGGTGATGCGCTTTTATACGCGGTACTGCCCGTCTATGCAGAGAGCTTCGGTCTGACACTACCCTGGGTTGGCGTAATGCTCTCGGTCAATCGTATCGTACGTGTATTTGTGTACGGGCTTATTGCTCGCTTAACACTCACTTATGGTGCTCGTCGCATGTGTATTGCGGCGGCTTTTGTGGCCACTGTGTCAACAGCACTTTACGGCATCAGCCAGGGACCAGCCACAATGCTGATCGCCCGCATCCTGTGGGGGTTAACCTACGCCACACTTGTACTGGTAACACTCTCATACGCGACAGAGGCACGTAAAAACGTCGGTACCCGAGTCGGCGTTAGCCAGGGAATACAACGCACCGGACCAATCTTCGCACTACTGGGTGGAGCATGGCTCGTCGGGCAGCTGGGCCCAACCACCGTATTTTTAGTATTGGCCATACCCACTGCACTGGCAATCCTTATTGCATTCAGCTTACCCACGAGCACTCAAACAAAAAGCCACAGCAAAAAGCCGTTGTCTCTCTCGCGACCCACCCCGATTGACATAATATTTTTTCTACAAGGCTATGGTGTAGATGGGGTCTTTGCAATTTCAATTACATTGATCTTTGCGCGCGATGCACCATTGTCAGAAGCAGTACTCAGTGGTGGCGCATTACTGGCAATGAGACATTTCGGTGAGGCAATTGGAGCACCGCTTTTCGGGTGGATTGCCGATCAGCTGGGAGCACGCACCGTGTTCATCATCGCCACCATACTAACCATGATTGGTTTTCTCGGTGTTGCTGTGGGTTATACAATTAGTGGTGCATTGGTTATGCTGTTGTTTCGTGGAGCGCTGGCCTCTGTAGGCCCCACTGTCATCGCTCTATCTCTGACAATTGAAGACGATCCGGTAGTGCCGCTGGCACGCATGCAAACCTTTAGAGACATTGGCGCCTCCTGCGGTCCACTGGCAACCGGAGCACTACTCACAGTACTATCCGCAGAGATACAACACGCCATGGTCGCCATTGCACTGTTAGCGGGGCTTGCCTACTGGATCAAGCATGAAAGCTCTACAAAAAACCTGGACTAACAATCTGGTTGAAGAAGCTTTAAAGCTGCCATAACCCATGATCATTAGACCCGAGAATGTAGATTGCAAATTTACCTTTTCCCGGAATCTCCATTGGCGGCATTGCAATCATCGCACCTGCTGCCTCTACGTTCGCAACGGCTTTTTCAATGTCCTCAACAAGCCAGTACGGACGAACCACTGGTGCTTCGTCATCCCGCATAGGCCCCCTCACCCCAACGATTGAATCATCGGATAATGTACAGGTTCTCGCACCGCCCAGAAATTCATCCGGCTCGCTAAAACTGACAGAATGAGCGGCTTCATAGGCTTTGCACACAGCGTCAACCTCATGTGAAACAATCTCTAAGTAGTGAACCTTCATTGCTTTCCCTTAATGAAAATATTCTCAAAACAAGCTTCTATAATACACTCACTGCAACAAAATCTGCGGCAAACGGTATAAGCATAAAAATACCGCAAGAACCTGACAATGAAACGGAATCACATCTCACTCGTTGTTCTTTTTTCCCTATTGACCACAGCGTGTAGTACTAATCCCAAAGCACCATCGATTAATAGATTAACGCAGGGTGGTCACTCGAATGTCGTCGAGTTTATGCAACCTTATACCTTACCGATACGAGCCACACGTGCAAACAGACCCCATAGAACGTAAACGAGCGAAATTCAGGGCAAGATTTAATAATGTGCTCTTCAATTCACAACTTAACGCCCTACTGGTTACGCTGATTATTATCGGCTGCCTGATATTCTCGGCCTCAAATATCCAATGGAACACCCGACTACTTCTACTGCTACCTGTCGGGTTTCTATATAGCGATGCAGCTATGTATCTGGCCCATAGATACCAACAACACAGAAAACTGAAGTTCCAGGAGGCAGTTTTTGAAATGCATTCAATCTGGCACCATGGGATGTTTACGAACAACAAGATGCATGTAGATTCCGTTCGAGACATGAACATGGTGATACTGCCATTTTTCGTCCATGGTTTTGTGCTTTGTGGAATTTATCTGCCGATTGCATTTCTCGTGAACCTGCTGCACTCAGATTTCGGATGGATTTTACTCTTTTCTGTGGCTTTGCATTCAATGTGGTATGAAATTGTCCATACGATAGCGCACATGAAGAATCCACCTATATTGAAAGCCCTGGCACGCCACCACAGAGAACACCACAACCCAAAGAGTATGGGAAAATATAACTTTGGGATCGCCACTACATTGTTTGATCGTATTTTCGGAACAAGAATCAAATAAGTACGCTACCCATATAAATTGAACTTGAGGACGGTATCGCAGGTTACCTCAATAATAAGAGCTTACGGTTTAATATCATCAATAGCCACAGATCTCATTACTGATGCACCCCCATCGATTGACCATAAAAGACAACTTTAGAGTCTGGCCAAGACGCATTGTCGTACCGATAAGAGAGATTAACATCACTGGATTCAAGGTGACCGATGGTGGCACCGGAACCACTGGAACCCTCTGAACCGAAAAAACCTAACATAAAGACAACGAAGAAACGTTCGATTTACCAAATCGGTCTTTCGCCTATGAGCATTAAGATCTCAACGACCCCAACCGGTTAACTTTTTGAAGCTAACCTTTCACGCACGGCATTCATGACTTCGTCAGGCGGGATAACACCCTGCTTAGAAACCACGCAACCGGATGACTTCCCTTCTGCGACCACTCTATCTTTCACCAAGAAAGAATGATTCATATGAGAATATTTCTCATCCCAACCAACAACGCTCATCTGAACTTCATATCTCTGGAACATTCTCAAAGATTTTTTATACCGCATCGAGTGCTCTGAAATAACCGGCATCCACCCTTTCTTAATCATTGTTCTGGCCAATCCAGTACGAATAAACATATCAACTCTGGATAAATCACAAATAGTCAAATATCGGCCATTATTCATGTGCATGTTGATATCCAGATCATTCGGTAAAACTCTTAATACTAACTTGTTCTCCGGATTTTCTATGGGCAGCCTCGGCTTAAAAAAAGACGCCAAAAACAAATACAATAATCTGAAAATTAAACTCATCACTGATTCCGTTTTTCCTGGGGCGCTTAACACCTGAACAACAAATCGCGCGTTACTCAGGCTAATGCACCGGCCGTTTGCAGTAACG
>CAZQKJ010000026.1:0-20245 GCA_964593315.1 uncultured Granulosicoccaceae bacterium | reverse complement strand
GAATAAATACATCAGCACCAACAATCAGTTTTTTTAACGCTTCAAGCCCCTCAGGTTTTTTAAGATCCAGTACTACCGATCTTTTATTGCGATTGTTATTCAAAAAAGACGCTGAAAACCCACCACGCCGAGTGGCCACTCGACGCGAATGATCACCGCTGGGGGATTCAACTTTAATAACATCCGCACCCTGATCAGCCAGCATCATTGTTGAGAGTGGTCCGGAGATCATACTTGTCATATCGACAACTTTGACACCAGTTAAGGGTCCTGCCATTGAACTCTGCCTGTTATTGTTCTTTCGGTATCCAGGCAGCTGTCACCCTGACAATCACCGGATTAACTTGAGCTTCATCGGTGATCTCAACATCCAATTCAACCTCACCCTTCGGCTCACGGTGAATCATAGCAATTTGATCATCACTTAACTTAACCACCCCTGTCATACTACCGGTTGAACGTTTAACAAAACTTGCATCAATATTCTTCACCAGTGGAATCCGATCCCCGGGTAGATTCATTGCCATGATCATTACCCCAACCGTCTCGGCAATCAAAATCATTCCACAGGCATGAATTTGCTTCAGATGATTTTGAACCTTGCGCCTATTGGTAAGCGTTGCAACCCATTCATTGTTAGTGGCCTTATCTATTTTCAGACCAGAAGTGCCAACAAAAGGCACTGCGCGGCCAATCATTAGGTTGAACACTTTATTCCGCATAAACGACGGCAGACGATTGACCTGATCAACCGATTTGGCGATACGACTTTTCTTCATAATTTTGAGTAACCGCTAACTCTATTATGCCAGTATCAACGCTTCTGGAAATTTTGACTTAACTGACATTCAGATTCCGGCTGATCCAACCCCAGTGTGTCCACATAGTGTTTAGGATGTAAAAATTTTGGCATCGGTGCTACCGCAATCACGGCATCCGATGTAGCCAGTAGTATCGGCTGGCGAAGCTGGTGATTCCAGTAGCGGACCGAGCCGCGTGTGCCCTTGTAGAGATCCACTTGTGACGCCGGATCATGTAGCGCCGTGATTAAATCCAGATCTGATCCATCCGGACGAATATTGATGCTGTTAGTTACTAATTTTACCGCACTCCAGGCGGCAAACTCTGCATCGGTCATGGCAACCTGCGGACCCAACATCTGATCTTGTTTAAACTGCCGGTACCGCTCATTTAACTGAGGCGCTCCATAACGCTCAAGTGCGAAATGCCAGCCAACCGGGGTCAGCCCAACATCTCCCACCACCGGTCTCGCACTGCGAGTACTGTACTGCAGATAACGGCCGTAGTCTTTCTCCGAATCTATAACAGCAACTACATCATAGGAAACCCCGCCAGTAAGGAAGCCGGGCTGATTCTCGTCTCTGTCATCAGGGTGATGTGACAGAGAGAATGTTCTTTGATCAACCAGCGTAGCGCCAAATTTTTCAAGGCTTTCAACCAGTGACTGCGCTCGATCAGTATCTCTTTGCGATGCACCCTGCACAAGCAACACTTTGCGCCAGCCCCGGTGAAGTAGAAACTGTCCGAGTGCATCAAAGTACATTCGATCAGACGGAATGGTGTGAAATACATGCGGTAGACATAGTGATTCGCGTAGCCGCGAATCGCTATGACGAACATTAAAGGAAACAAGATTCATCTGCGCTGCGAGTTTGGCAACCGGCTCCATTATATCCAGCGGCAGATCCAGTATGACCAGGCTTGAAGACGGGATAGATTTGAGTTGTTCTTCAATGTCAGCGTCCGACTGCAATACAAGTGTTTGGAGTAGCACCGCTATACCTACCGACTCAAAGAGCGTCGTCGATTCAAATAGCGCCAGTTCTACAGCACGCAACACAGGTCTGTCAGGCTTTACCGTGATTCCGGCAAAACTCTTACCGGCACTCTGTCTACTTTCCGATTGGGAAGTCACCACTGTGATATTCAGCGTGCCGGTAAAACCTGCATTTGAAAACAGCAGCGTTACAATCAGTGCAATGCAATAGCGCATTATTGAACAATCTCTACAGCATGCGGTACCAGTCCGGTTCTACTGGTACGTATTGGACGCCTTGCTGCGATATCAATAATCGTGACATCATCCGAACGACCATTAAGTACAAAAAGGTGCTTGCCATCCGGTGTTAAACCAAGCCCCCAGGGTCGATGACCCACAAGAATGTATTTCAGTATCTCCCGAGTGATCGCATCAACAATAACCACATGATTGGCGGAACCCAAAGCGACAAATCCAGTCTCTCCCGAATGATCGAAAAGAATATCAACCGGAGTCAGTTGCTCACTTCGAAATCCCCGAGGTGCAAAAATAATTTCATCGATCTTTGCAAGCTTTGTGGTGTCAAATATCTCTACTCGGCTGCCCATTTCAGATGATACCCACAACTCATTACCTCGAATCGCAAGGCGTCTCGGACGCAAATTGGTAATCAGGTTCTTAACCGGCGCGTAGGTTACCCCATCAAAAATATGCACCATACCTGCGTTTTCTGATGCGACAAATATCAGGCTTCCGTCCGGTGTCACTACCACCCCGTCCGGTTCAAGCCCTGTGGCCAATGAGGCCAATACCTCACCGGTAACTGTATTCAGCACTGTCGCTTTCGCGGCACCTTCGTTGGAGATTATTAATCGATTGGTTGGCTCATGAAGAGCCACTGACATTGCACCCTCGATATTTGAGAATTCTCTTACTGGTTGTTTTGACTCAAGATCAAACTCAACCACCTTGTTGTCATCAGAGCAGGCAATAAATAGAACACTAGCCGAGCTATGCCAGACCATGCCGCGGGGTCGACCGCATAACCCTACAACATCGGTGGTGTCTCCGGTTTCATCCATAAACAGAAGATCACCGGATCGTTCGTTGCTGATTACCACAGTGGCGGCCGCAACTGGAAATGCAAAAAATATTGAAGTGATAAAACTGACGAATACTCGCAACCTTATCAGCAATGATTTTATGAGCACTGCGCAATAGAGCCTGTGAGGTTAGTATTGTCTGGAGTGAATATTCGTCACTACAATTCAGGCTCTTTCACAGTTAGTTCAAAAGCCGCATACCAGGCCGCAAGATCTTTCACATCTTCAAGCGACAACCCCTTTGCAATGATGCTCATACGCCGGTCTTCACGCAGCCCTTTTTGATAATCAACCAGAGCCTTCTCAAGGTACAAAGCACTTTGCCCGGCAAGATTTGGTGACTCAGGATCTTTGGCGATTCCATCCTTGCCATGGCATACCGAACACTGGGACGACAGCGCCTTACCTTTGGCTAAATCTGCACCGGAGGCAGATACACTGAGCAATAAGGAACCGGCACACACAAGCACTCTAATCATATTCACCCTTTCTGGAAAGCCCCGGCCTAAGCCGGGGCAACGCTAAAGATCAGCTACGATGCCTCATACGAGATACGATAAATCGCACCGGCGTAATCATCGGACACGAGAATCGAACCATCTTTCATCTGCGTTACAGACATAGGTCGACCATCATACTCACCATTTTCGTTGAGCCAGCCTTCTGCAAAAGGCTTCATGGTTGCATTACCCTCTTCGTCTATCGAGGTAAACATGATTCGTGCGCCACAGGGTTCAGTCCTGTTCCACGACCCGTGCTGAGCCACAAAGATACCGTTCTTATACTCTTTGGGGAATTGACTACCAGTGTAGAACGCCATACCCAGATCAGCACAGTGCGCAGTGGTCTCTACTACAGGATGGATAATACCGTCAGGCACTTCGGCTTTGTCATAACCAAAATCGCTCACTCGCACGGTGCCACCACCAAACCAGGGGTGACCAAAATGCTGACCGGCTTCTGTCTGGCGATTCAATTCGCCTGGTGGTATATCATCTCCCATACCGTCTACCTGATTATCAGTCCACCACAGCTCTCCAGTTTCGGGATGGAAATCCTGACCTACCGAGTTTCTAACACCGTAGGTATACACTTCACGGTTGGAGCCATCTCGATCCATTCTGATAATCCCGCCAATACCCACCTCAGCATATAACTCGGCCTTCTCGGGCGGTGCTACGTTAAACGGCTGGCCAAGTGAGATATACAACTTGTTGTCCGGTCCCACATCAACAACGCGGGCAGTATGGTTATAGCTCTCTTCCTCTACAGGAATCAACTCACCTTTAGGCACAATATCTACCGCTACAACGTCCGGACCCTCATAGAAAAATTCTGCAGCGGGAAACATTCTTACGTGGTTGCGTTCTGCTACAAAAAGAAATCCATCTTTACTGAATTGAACGCCGTTTGGCACATCAAACGTAAGTGAAGGTGCAAAGTCCTTTACCTCATCCGCTACCCCATCTCGATCGCGATCAGAGACAACCCACACTTTATCTTTGCGAGTACCGACAAACAGCACAGTTCCCTGCGGCGCCATTGCCATGTCCCGCGCATCAGGAACGATAGCGTACAGATCGATTTTGAAACCTTCCGGTAACTGGATGTTGGCCAGAATCTTCTTGAGATTCTCGGCTTTCTTGCCATCTTGCTCGATAAAAGTATGATCCCCCTGGGTTTTGCCAGAAGTTGCAAACACTCCGATATCAGCAGTGGCAGCAGCAGACATTGCGATGCCGGCTACACATGCAGCAACTTTCGTTAACTTCAATCTACTCACAGTATTCCTCCAGATTTTCTATTTATTAAGCTCGTTTGGACGCTACAACAAATGCCCACCTGAAGTTCTACTCTGATACACGATCACTTTCAAGCGCTTTATCGCCAGATTCTTTCGTCGGTAATTTGCGATGAACAGGTTATAAACTCAAATTTGCCTGGCTCCGAGATAGCGAGTGTGGATGCCAAAGGAAGCGGTACATTGCCACCACTCAGAACATCGCAGCACATGACTGGCAGTCTATGGATATCCAAAACTTGAGAACCACAATTTCCAGCACTCTCGGAACAGCAAACCAGTAACTTTAAGCATCTCCTCCAGAACGAAGAAATTGACACTTCAACTCGCACAGCGCTGCAGGTTCAAAGGAGAATTACGGACTAACAGAGTAATGCACTACAATCGTGGCTCGCAGCTCATCACCTTATGCGTAAAACTTCGCTACACCTGTTCAGCGTAGCTTGCCAGCTCAAACGGACTGATTTCTTCCATAAACCGGGTGTGCTCCTGGCGCTTGAGCTGCACGAACACCTGGTGCAGCTTTTGACCGAAAATATCAGCCACTATGGATCCTTGCTCGAACGCTGAGATCGCAGCGCTCCACTGTTCCGGCAATTGTGGAGCCTCGCTATTGTATGCGTTACCTTTGGTGGCGGATGGTGGCGACAATTGCTTATCAATACCATGCATTGCTGCCCCCAGAACAGAGGCTAAAACCAGATACGGGTTGGCATCAGCTCCGGAGACACGGTGCTCTATACGCCTGGCAGCCATGGGTCCACCGGGTATACGAACAGCCGCCGTTCGATTTTCATAACCCCAGCACACTGTGGTCGGCGCATGAGTATCGGGGCGTAATCGGCGGTAACTGTTGTGATGTGGTGCAAATATCAATGTGCTTTCCGCCATTGAAGCAAGCACGCCTCCCAATGCCTGATGCAATACTTCAGAACCCAGCTCCGTACCATCGTCAAAAACGTTTTTGCCGTCTTCACCAAGCAGTGAAAAATGTATATGTAACCCACTACCAGCTGTGATGCCATAGGGTTTGGCCATGAAATTTGCCGCAAAGCCGTGCACACGAGCAGAACCTTTAACTAACTGTTTGAATAACACCGCGTCATCGGCAGCTGCCATTGCATCACCACGATGCAACAGATTAACTTCAAACTGGCCAGGCCCACACTCTGATATGGCAGCATCTGCGGGAATACCCTGCAGCTCACAGGCATTATAAATATCATCTAACAGTGGTGCCAAAGCATCGAGCTGATCTATTGACAGTAACCCTTCAGATTCAAAGCCGATGCTATTGGCATTCAGTGGCGTTAGATAAAACTCAAGCTCGGTAGCCACAACCGGTGTGAGTTTTCGTTCTGCAAAGCGATCCAGCACACGTGCGAGAGCATGGCGCGGGTCAAGGTCACTTGGCTCACCCGACTCGGCATACATCCAAACAGGGATGCTTCCGGCATCATTGCCGAGCCAGGGCGCGGGAAGTAATTCATCACGGATTGGGCGGCACAGACCGTCGGCGTCTCCGGTCTCAAAAATTAAATCACAGTTGTCGATATCACGCCCCCAGATATCCACCATTGACGCAGTTAAGGGTAATCGAATTCCACCGTTCAGTGCTTTATCCACCTGTGATGCAGGGATACGTTTTCCGCGTGCTACGCCATTGAGATCACAGAGCGCCACCCTGATTGCGGAAGACCCGGCAGCCGACTGTCTGGAGGAATGTTTTTGAGTCATACCGAATCCGAGTGATAGTTGCAGTCACGACTACTCACAGCTTGTCACGCAACGAGTACCAAAGCATCGCCAATACTAATAAAGGGTGGCGCATAGACTGACCACCTGGAAACATTGACGTTGGAACAGCCGACATAATATCAAAACGCTCAGCCTGCCCGGCTATCGTCTGTGCCGCTATCTGCCCGGAAAGAGTGGCCATCGCCACACCATGCCCGGAGAAGCCGGACAAACTCAATACGTTATCAGCGTAGCGTTCATAGTGCGGCATACGATTCATGGTAATACCGAGCGTACCGCCCCATGCGTAATCGATTTTTGATTCTGCCAGTTGAGGAAATATTTCACTCAGTGGCTTTCTCACCTTGGCTGCAATGTCTTTGGGAAACCGATATCGGTAACTTTCTGTGCCACCAAATAGTAACCGGTGATCGTCACTAAAGCGAAAGTAGTTGACTACAAATTTAGAATCCGCAACCGCGATGTTACCTTTGATGATGTTTTCCTGATCAGCCGATGACATCGGTTCTGTGGCAACAATGTAGTTGTTGATAGGCATCACCCGACGAGTTACATCACTATGCAACTCACCAATATACCCGTTGCAGGCAAGCACTACATAGTTTGCATTGATTTTGGCTTTTTCAGTAGTGACCGTATTCACCTTGCCAGTGGATAATTTAACAACACGAGATCGCTCATGAAGGTGCGCGCCAGCAGCCTTTGCCATACGTGCTAAGCCCAATGCCAGTTGTAGCGGATCAATGTGACCTGCTCCTGTATCAAGTGTGCCGCTGTGGTAGACAGGTGAAGCAATTATCTCCTGCAGCTCGTCTTTTGCAACATAACGGATGTTCTGATAATGGTATTCATGGTTCATCTTCTCCACATGAGCCATACTGTGCTTACTGAATCGGGATCTGTGATCGGCGTGCAATACACCGGGATGAAAATCCGCATGCACCAGATCAGACTTTGATAACTCGCGAACTAACTCGACCGATTCTGTTGCAATCTTCCAGAGTGATCGCGCACGGTCTTTACCGAATAGTCTCTCCAGTTCATCCTGATCAAGACGCTGTCCCTGCCCTACCTGACCGCCGTTGCGACCTGATGCACCAAAGCCTAACCGCTGCGCTTCAACAAGCCGCACATCATATCCCTGCTGCGCAAGATGCAACGCGGTAGACAAGCCGGTAAAACCACCGCCCACCACACACACATCACAACTGTGTTGCCCTGCTATTGGATCACAATCAGCTATCGGATTTACAGATGATGCGTAGTAACTGGGTGGATAGGTACCGGGCTTATCATTGATATCAAGAAGATTCGCAGAGAAGTTTGTCATACATGAAGTAGCAGGTGCCGCCGCTCCCACGGTGAGATCTCGCGTTGGTATTCTTCGTTCTCAGCGCGCTTGATATCCAGAAAAAGCTGACAAAACTCAGGACTTAGCATTTCCCAGGCATCGTTCGCGTCTTGAAATATGGCAAGCGCTGCATTCAGCGTAGACGGTAACGCATTATCAACTTCCCACACCTCATTGACAGCCTCATCTCTTGGTTCACACTTGTTTTGTATGCCCAATAGACCACTGGCAAGAGACGCGGCAATGGCAAGATAAGGATTGCTGTCCATACCGATTACGCGGTTTTCGACCCGCCTGTTCTCAGGGCTCGAGATCGGTACCCGCAGACCGGTTGTACGATTATCAGCAGCCCATTCAATATTGGCAGGGGCACTTTGTCCATCTACTGTTATACGTCGGTAGGAGTTTACATAGGGCGCCATCAGCGGCACCGTTTGCATGAGATACTTCTGCGAGCCCCCAATAAAATGCATGAACCGTTCAGACGGTGTGCCGTCTTCATTGGAGAAAATATTCTTGCCGGTTTGCTTGTCCAAAACAGACTGGTGTACATGCATGGCACTGCCGGGTGAGTCACGAAGCGGCTTGGCCATGAAGGTCGCAAACACACCGTTCTTCAACGCCGCTTCCCGAATTGTACGCTTGAAGTAGAACACCTGATCTGCCAGTGCCATCGGGTCGCCGTGTTGTAAATTGATTTCAATTTGTGCAGCACCACCCTCTTGAATGACGGACTCTATTTCAAGCCCCTGAAGGTCTGCATAATCATAGATAGTATCCAGAACAGAACCGAATTCATCGACTGCAGACATAGAATACACCTGACGGGAAAAACCTTTACGCCCCGAACGACCCACGGGTGGTTTGATCGGATGATCCGGATCATCGTTTTGTTCTGCAAGATAAAATTCAAGTTCGGGCGCTACCACCGGCTGCAAACCATATTGGTCGTAGCAATCGATTACCCGTCGCAACACATTGCGTGGTGAAATCGCAAGCGGCGCACCATCACGATGTTGCATGTCACAGATAATCTGCAAGGTCGGCATATCAGCCCAGGGCACAGCAGAAGCAGTGGAAAGATCGGGCACCAGTACAACGTCTTTCTCAACCCACTGATTCTCGATTTCCATTTCAACGTATTCACCTGAAATGGTCTGATAAAAAAGAGATACAGGCAAAAGATAGGTATTGCCGGGTTGAAATTTACGCGCAAGCATAGACTTGCCGCGTGATTGACCCGCGAGATCCGGGATGATGATTTCGATTTCTTCTACTGCTCGACCGTCCAGATACTCCGAACAGGCGGCTGGTAATTCGCTGAGCCACGATTCCGTGGATTTTGCTTTTCTACGCTTGGCCATCTGCTACGCCGGTCTCTGCTCTCAAATACGGGTTCAACTGTTTTTTTGAACCCAATCGCTCACTGCCACCCTACCTGCATTGCCTGTGCCGCAGTTCGGACCAAAAAAGGCCATGGAGGGACTGACTAAGGGTTGCGAAAATATCACCATCTGTCAAACTTTTGATGTAAATCAACCGCACCGTGAGGTATACCCATGAAATTTGTTGCATCCGCTTTATTTCTCGCTATCACCGCGACCACTGCCAGCGCCGAAGAAGTTCGGGTTTACAACTGGTCCGATTACATAGACGAGGCACTACTGGAAAAGTTTGAACAGGAAACTGGTATCGAACTCACCTATGACGTCTTCGACAGCAATGAACTGCTCGAAACCAAAATGTTAGCAGGCTCCTCCGGCTACGATGTCGTGGTACCCAGTGGCACATTCCTGCAGCGGCAGATTGCAGCCGGTGCATTCCAGCCACTCGATAAAGAACAACTACCGAACGCAAAGAACCTGTGGGATGTCGTCAGTTCACGCACGGCTCAGTATGACCCGGACAACACCTACTCCATTAACTATATGTGGGGCACTACAGGTATCGGCGTTAATGTTGGCAAAGTAAAAGAATTACTGGGTGATGACGCTCCGATCGCCTCTATGGCACTGGTGCTCGATCCTGCCAATATGGAAAAGCTTGCAAGCTGCGGCGTCCATGTACTGGATGCACCTACCGAAATCATTCCAGCAGTGCTTAGCTACCTTGGCGAAGACCCGGACAGCCATGACCCCGACGTAATCGCAAAGGCCGAGCCGGTACTGCAGGCAGTGCGCCCGCATATCACTAAATTCCATAGTTCAGAATACATTAACGCATTGGCTAACGGTGATATCTGTGTAGCCATTGGCTGGTCTGGTGATGTACTGCAGGCACGTGATCGCGCTGCTGAGGCAGACAATGGAGTTGAGATTGCCTACAACGCCGCAAGTGAAGGTTCACAAATGTGGTTTGATCAAATGGCAATTCCAGCAGATGCACCTAACCCATCCGGTGCTCATAAATTTTTAAACTTTATACTGGACGCTCAGAACATGGCTGATGCATCCAACTATGTCTACTATGCCAACGGCAACCTCGCAAGTCAGGAGTTTCTGGTTGAAGATGTCATAGGTGACCCGGCTATATACCCGGATGAAGAAACACTTGAGACCTTGTTTACCACTTCACCTTATCCTGCAAAGGTTCAGCGCGTCGTCACGCGTATGTGGACAAAAATAAAGTCTGGCGTATAAAGGCAATACACTACACCCGGATAACTATTTATCCGGGTGTCTATCAGGAATTGCATGAGCAATAGCCACTCGTTTGCACCCTGGGAAGAGTCTCAGGCCACTCCTCTTATCTCGTTTGAAAAGGTAACCAAGAAATTTGGTTCCTTTACAGCGATTGATAACATCGATCTAAGTATCTACCCGAAAGAGTTTTTCGCACTGCTCGGCCCGTCTGGCTGTGGAAAAACTACTCTGATGAGAATGTTGGGTGGCTTTGAAGCTGCAACCGAAGGCAGCATCTTTATTGATGGCCAGAACATGGCGGGCATCCCACCCAACAAACGCGCCGTTAACATGATGTTTCAGTCGTATGCGTTGTTTCCGCATTTGACAGTCGCCGCTAATATTGCGTTCGGACTCAAACGATCCGATATGCCAAAAGCCGACATCCAGCATCGCGTTGATGAAATGTTGCGCCTGACTCAACTGGAAAAATTCGCAGACCGCAAGCCGCACCAATTGTCAGGGGGTCAAAGTCAGCGCGTAGCACTGGCCCGTGCTCTGGCAAAAGCACCCAAGTTGCTGCTACTGGATGAGCCGCTTGGGGCACTGGATAAAAAACTGCGCCAGGAAACGCAGTTTGAGCTAATGGATTTACAGGAAAAGACAGGCACTACCTTCGTAATTGTCACCCATGATCAGGAAGAAGCGATGACCATGGCCAGCCGTATCGCGGTAATGGATCATGGCAAGATCAAACAGATAGATACACCTGATCGCATTTATGAATCACCTAATTCTGTCTATGTTGCCGACTTCATCGGCGATGTGAATATAATTCCCGGCACCTGCACAGCCATAGATAACGACACGGTTGAACTTAAGTGGGCACCGGATGCATCTACCATTAAGGGCACTGCAGGCGCAGGCCTCCGTGTTGGCGATAGTGCGAGTTTTGTTATTCGTCCGGAGAAGGTGGCAATATCTCAGGATGAACCCGTGGAGTTTTATAATCGAGTGGTCGGTAAAGTTGAAGACATCGCCTACCTCGGCAACATATCAACTTACTATGTAAGATTGAGTAACGGTACATTAATCAAGGCTCAAACATCCAATACCCGCAGACTGGCAAGACGCGATATCACCTGGCAAAACAGCGTTTGGTTGTCATGGCGTGATACCGCAGGTGTAGTACTCAGTGAATAGCGCATGAAACGCCTGATGATTGCAGTACCCTACCTGTGGCTACTGTTCCTGTTTCTGGTACCGTTCGGTATTGTATTAAAGATCAGTCTGTCCGATCCTGAAATCGCGATACCTCCCTACACACCGACACTGGATTTAACAGGTGGCTTGCAGGGCTTGCGTGAGTTCTGGTCTGCACTGGACTTTGAAAACTTCGTATTTCTAACTGAAGATGCACTTTACTGGAAAGCCTATTTATCCAGTCTAACCATCGCGTCCATCGCTACACTACTAACATTACTGGTTGGCTTTCCACTGGCATACGCCATGTCACGCGCACCGCAAGAGTGGCGTGCCACACTGGTGATGCTTGTGATCCTGCCTTTCTGGACTTCCTTTCTTATCCGGGTTTATGCATGGATCGGGATTCTGTCAAACGAGGGATTTCTCAATCAGTTTCTACTCTGGACCGGACTGGTTTCAGAACCGCTGACCATTCTCAATACTAATACCGCGGTCTACATTGGCATCACCTACTCGTATCTGCCCTTCATGGTACTACCCATTTATTCAACGCTTGAAAAAATGGACGATACCTTGCTCGAAGCCGCTTCTGATCTTGGATGCTCAAGACTACAGGCATTCTGGTCTGTCACAGCACCACTGGCTAAGCCCGGAGTCATTGCAGGCTGCTTTCTGGTATTTATTCCAGCGCTCGGGGAATTTGTAGTGCCCTCTCTACTGGGTGGATCTAACACATTGATGATCGGCAAAGTGCTGTGGGAAGAATTCTTTTCAAACCGCGACTGGCCGGTTGCATCAGCGGTCGCCATCATCCTCTTGCTAATCCTTATTGTTCCGATTGTTCTTTTTCAACGCAACGAACAACGCTTGAGGGAGGCTGATCAATGAGACGCTTAAGTGGTTTCAATATCGTCTCACTGACCTTCGGTTTTGCATTTCTGTATATACCGATGCTGATCCTGGTTATTTACAGTTTTAATTCGTCCAAGCTGGTCACCATTTGGGCCGGGTTTTCTACTAAGTGGTATGGCGAGCTATTACGCAACGAGGCATTTTTGGATGCCGCCTGGGTGACGGTTAAGGTCGGATTTTTATCATCAATTGTCGCCACCATCCTCGGCACAATGGCAGCGTTCGCACTGGTCCGTGCAGGGCGATTTTTTGGCCGCACGCTATTCTCAGGTATGGTCTACGCACCCATTGTTATGCCCGAGGTCATCACGGGCCTGTCACTGTTACTGCTTTTTATATCACTCGGCGTGCCGCGCGGAGTGTTCACGATTGTACTGGCTCATGCCACCTTCTCGATGTGCTTTGTATCGGTAGTGGTGTCGGCACGACTGGCAAGCTTTGACCAGTCACTGGAAGAAGCCGCCTATGACCTCGGGTGTACCGGGTGGGATGCCTTTAAAAGCGTGACGCTACCTATTATCGCCCCGGCTATTATCGCAGGCTGGTTGCTGGCGTTTACCTTGTCACTCGATGATCTCGTGATTGCAAGTTTTACCGCAGGCCCCTCCGCCACAACCTTGCCAATCAAGATCTTCTCATCAGTGCGGCTCGGGGTGAGTCCGGAGATCAATGCGCTATCAACGATTATCATTGCAATCGTTACAATAGGGGTGATAGTGGCTTCTGTGATTACCAAGCGAAGCCTGTTAAAACATCAACACCAGCAAAAGGCAGCGTTACATTAAACGCGCACAAGCCGTAGAATTTTAAGTTATCTAAACATTCAACAGTATATTGTAATCACGTTGAATCTTCTGATCGACCCCAGGTGCAAGATACTCAGGTTTGTGGGACTCAAGAATCTCTCTCACACGAGTATTAGCGCGTTGCCACATATCAGTCGCACCTCCCTCTTCCCAGGCCGCAGGCTGCTGACGATCACTCAAGGTACTGGGCCAAAAATAGTCGCGCTGCATAGCGGCCATTGTGTGCTGCCCACCTAAAAAGTGACCTTCACCATATACGGCTTCTTCAATGGCTGCAAAGCCCAGAGTCTCCTCGGTTACCTCAATGCCACGCAACACTCGATACACCTGAGACAACATTTCATCATCAATTAGCATCGCCTCAAAGGATGCACCGAGCAGGCTTGCCATCATACCGGATGACTCATAGACCATATTGCAACCTGCAAGACCAACACCCACTGACGACATGGCTTTCTCAAGCCCCATTTGTGCATCAACGGCTTTGGAATCACTCATACTCGAGGCCGCACCCGATGGCAGACCCAGCCAGTTGGACAATTGTGCCGATGCAGCATTCAACAAGGTAATTTCACCACCACTGCCACAGAAAGACCCGGTACGCAGGTCAATGACAAATGGCCAGTTTGAAAATATCATCGGATAACCTGGCGCGAAAACATTTACCATTAACAAGGCCGCAAGGGTTTCAGCCAGGGTTGAACTGAGCATTCCGGCAATTGTGGCGGGAGAGGTAGCACCCGATTGCGCGGCTATAATATTGTTGAGTGGCACACCGCGTTGAATACACGCAAGCGCCACTTCAAAGGCATCTTCACCATAGCGCAAAGGAGATATAACCGGACTGATATGCGCTTTGCAAAAAGGCCTCTCGCGAAATTTATCTTTGCCGCCTGTAGCACTATCGAACATATCGATAATCGGATCTACAGAGTCTGCCACAGTAAAGCTTGTGCCCACAGGTTTGGTAGTGCCTTTCAGCAGTGCATAGGCGGTGTTGATATCAAGATCTATGATATCCGGCACATCAGTGGCAACACAGCATCGGGTAAACCAACTGACATTAGTCAGTGAATCAGCAAGGCGAGTAAAATCATACAGATCCCGAAGCGTCGCAGCGCGATACTTGTGCGTATCCAGATCAAGTGTTTGCACCGCTGCACCACCGGTTCCGAAATAGACTTTATCTCCGCCCACTTCAAAGTCATGTTTGGAGTCACGGCCATGCAGTAAAAACTTGCGACACGCACCCGCAATAGTATCCTCCACCATTGACGCGGGATAACAAAGTCGTCCGGCTTTATTCTGGAATGCACCTTTTTCTACCGCTTGCCGGACCAGTGCAGGTGGACAGTCTCCCATGCCAATCTCTGCCAATATACGCAGTGCGTTGGCATAAATTTGTTGGATATCACTATCCGTTAACGGCTTGTATTGACCACCGCTCGCCCCTGGCGGACAGGGATTAATCTCTGGTGCCTGTGCGCGCCTGGCATGCATTGCCTCGCGAGCCGAAAGTTTGCCACGTCTTCGGGGTTTACCCTCGGACACGGGTATACTCTTCATCGTATATACACTCTTTACTGACCACTACCGGATACCGCTTACCCAAAATCCCTATGCTCAACTGAGTCCCTGCTACATTGTGCTCAGGCTTCATGAGCGCAAAAGCAATGTTCTTGTTGACGCGATGACCAAAGCCGCCCGATGTCACCGAACCGATCAGCTCATCGTTGTGGAATATTGAATCTCCAGCGTGTGCACAGCCAATATCACAGTCAACCTCAAGAAAGCTGAATTGCTTTCTCGGTCCACGCTCGATCTCTTTGAGCAAAGCAGATTTACCCACAAAATCATCTTTATCGAGGTTCACAAAGCGATCAAGTGCCAGCTCTATTGGATTGTGTTCGTAGATTAAATCTGCCTTCCAGTGCCGGTATCCTTTCTCCATGCGCATCGACTCGGTAGCATAGAGGCCAAACTTTGATAAATTAAAGGCCGCACCCGCCTCGTTGATTAAACACCACACCAGGTATAACTGTTCGTTCGGTATGTGCAGCTCATAACTCAACTCCCCCGAAAAGCTCACACTCATGGCAGTCACCGATGCATGCCCGAGTGTCATTTCACGTGCACTCATCCACGGGAAAGCTGCCTTTGACCAATCACGGCGCGGTGAAATGGATTGCAGCAGTTCGCGAGACTTTGGTCCTGCCACTACAAGGATAGTATGGGTAGACGCCATCTCAGTCAGTGAAACTGTTTCTGGCATGGTTTGATTCAGCCAGTCACGGTCGTGCCATTCTGCCGCAGCTGCCGATCCATACCAGAAGTGCTCTTCAGCCAGCTTGGCTATGGTGGCTTCAGCCAACACATGACCGTTTTCATTGAGGAGATAACACAGATTGACCTTGCCAATCTTTGTCGGCAGCTTACCGCAGATCATTTTATCCAGAAAATCACCCGCACCTTCACCGCTGATTGAGTACCGGTTAAAACCTGAGACCTCCATAATACCGACGTTTTCTGTCATGGCTTTTATTTCATTTGCCACCACTGTCTCTGTATCGGTAAAACGAAAGCTGTGTTCATCAACAAAATCCGGTTGATCTTCAGGTGCAAAACACAGCGCTCGCTCCCAGCCATTCACGACACCCCAGATCGCACCCAGTTGATCCAGTACCGGATACAACGGTGTGGTACGCGCCAATCTTGCCGCAGGCCGGTGCTCATGTGGTAAGTGATAGTGAAACTCGTTCTGATAATCTTCAATCGCCTTCAAGCAGGTGTGTTCCGTATTGGCATATTGAGTGAAGCGACGCGGGTCGTAACACCATGCATCCCACTCGCACTCTCCGTGCACCATAATCTGGGCGAGAATTTTACCGTGGCCACCACCCTCACCAATACCTGCACGCAGACCGATAATGCAGTAGGCGTTATTAATACCGGGAATCTTTCCCACCAATGGCAAACCATCTATGGTGTAAGTAATGGGTCCGTTAACCACGGTATGAATACCCGCCTCTTGCAAGGCCGGCATTCGATCAAAAATGTGCTCCATATTATCCAGACATCGATCAAGATCAGACGGACACAAGTCTTGAGTAAACGCAGGGTCAATACCGTTCATACCAAAAGTCTTACAACCTTGCTCGTATATGCCCACCAGTAAACCCTGCTTTTCCTGACGACTGTAAAAATCATCGCGAGGGTCACGAATAACAGGTACCTGAAAATCCAGCGCCTCAAGCTCCGGTAGCGTATCAGTGAGAAAGTACATATGCTCCATGGAAGTGACCGGATGTTCTACGCCAAGCATGCTGCCAACTTCATTCACTCGATAGCCAGACGCATTCACCACCTTTTCACACGTGATGTCACCCTCCTTCGTATGCACAATGAACTCACCATTGTCTTTGCGGGTGATGTTCTCTACCGGATTAAATCGAGACACCTCGGCACCGGCTTTACGTGCATGGCGAGCTAGCGCCATGGTAATACCAGCGGGATCAATATAACCATCCAGCGGATCCCACCACGCACCCAGCATGTTATCAGTATTAAGCAGCGGATGCCTGCGCGCCACTTCAGCGGGATCAATAATCTCCATATCAACTCCCATACCTTGCGCCATCCCCACATAGTGATGATAGGTATCGAGTTGATTTTGTGTGTACGCGGTACGCATGCCACCGGTAATATGGTAGGCGAACGGATGGTCTGTATCGGCAGCAAGCTTCTTGTAAAGATCAATACTGTGGCGTTTAAGACCGATCATGGTCTGGTTGCCGCCGAACTGTGTTACCTGCGCTGCAGCGTGCCAGGTTGAGCCAGATGTCAGCTCATCACGCTCTACCAGTACAACATCCGTCCAGCCCTCCTGCGTCAGATGGTACAGTACCGAGCACCCGGCGATGCCACCGCCAATAACCACTACGCGCGCATGAGATTTCATTGAATAACTGCCAATTAAAAAGATAGACGACGGCAACTTCCACCGATCGGGTAACCGTGTGTTCTAGAACAAAAATGCCCGGTCCGGATCAAAGCTAAAGCTTACCTGCTGACCGATGGTGATATCGAGGCTCTCGGGGGACGCAAAGTGAAATGACTTCTGACTGCCTGTCACGAGCTCCACGACTGTCTCTGTGCCTAGTCGCTCCACCAGTGTCACAGTGCCTTGAAGCACACCGTTGTCTTGCAAAACCAAATGTTGCGGGCGTATACCGAGGCGTGTAGCGTCTCCACGATTTTTATTTGTTGAGACCAAACGGATTCCGGCGACATTCAAATCATCGCCCTCAAACACGCCCTGGCTATCACCCTCATAACCGGTAACTTCAGCCAGCACACCTTCAAAGAAGTTCATCTTGGGAGAACCCAGAAACCCTGCTACAAACTCATTAGCCGGGTTATTAAACAACTCCATTGGCGCTCCAGCCTGCATGACTTCGCCATCTTTTAGCACCACGATTTTATCCGCCAGAGTCATCGCCTCTACCTGATCGTGAGTGACATAGATGGTCGTTGCTCCAAGCTGATTGTGCAACTTTGCAATCTCCACTCGAGTATCGTGTCGGAGCGCCGCATCGAGATTGGATAGCGGTTCATCGAATAAAAATACATCGGGATTACGAACTATGGCCCGACCAATTGCCACGCGTTGACGTTGCCCTCCGGAGAGTGCCGCCGGACGCCGATCAAGCAGGTGTTCCATTTGCAATATTCTGGCTGCCGCCTCTACCCGCTCACGTATTTCTTTTTTACTGACTCCCTCAAGATCAAGAGAGAAAGCCATATTGTGGAATACCGTCATATGCGGATACAACGCATAGGACTGGAACACCATGGCAATACCACGTTTAGAAGGCGGTAGATCCGTGACATTGCGATTGGCAATTTCGATCTCACCACTGGATAAATTCTCAAGACCAGAGATCAACCGCAACAAGGTTGACTTCCCACAACCGGAAGGCCCTACAAAGACAACAAATTCACCATCATTGATCTGCAAATCGACATCACGGATTACCTGTACTTTCCCGAATGACTTGTTAACCCCGTTTAAAACGACCTGGGCCATTTATATTTCCTCAAAAGTCGCTGTGAGTGATTCAAAGTCAAAGCTGCAGCGAAGTGTTTGCTGCTCAGAGATTCTATCGAATACAATGGTTGTTGCATCACCAGTTAACGGGCTCATGCTATTGGCAGTCATGATGGCGGGTTGGTTCTTACGCCATCTCAGAAAGTCAGCAAAGGCGTTATACACAGAGTCATCACGACCAACTTCATCAAGCGCTGCTCGCGACAGATGCTGTGAGGCAACCGGGAGCCAGGTACTGTTCGCTTTTGAAAATCCACCGTTTGGTGCGTCACTGTTCCACACCATGGGTGTCCGACAGGTATCACGGCCCAAAAATGTTGGCGCAAACTCAATACCCCACGGGTCCTGCATTTGCTCTACCGGTATATCCTGAACATCCTGCAGCGCCAGTTCTTCTCCCTGATAGATACAAGTTGAACCAATCAAACAGGATTCAAGCTTCAGTAGCATAAGCTGAAGCGGCGTCTGTTGATCTTCAGTTAACTGCAGTGGTGCAAGCTGCCGGGTAGCGCTGCGCGGCACATCGTGATTTGAGAATGCAAAACTCAACCGACCCGTGCCATTGAAAGCCTCAACGGCATCTGTGATCGCCTTTTTTAAACCAGCAACATTGAGCCCGTCCCACTTTAGCAAGTTGAAGTTGTAAGTTGCGTGCAGCCGTCCAGGTGCTGTGAAAGTCTGGCTCGCCTTTATCGGATCATCACCATGCAGTTCTCCCATCAGGTAGCGATCATCATATTGATCTGCAACTGATCTAAACGATTCACTAAAAGACTGAATAGCTGGTTGATTGAGTTGCGCACTATCGTGAAGCTGTCGAAAGAAAGGCTGCTGTTGTTGAGGTAAATCACCAGGAACAAATTCAGGGTTGGCGAGGTTATTCTTATAAGGTGCCGTATTGGCATTAATGGTGTGTACTGCATCGAGTCTAAAACCATCAACCCCTCGATCAAACCAAAAACGGGCGACATCCATCATCGCCTCTTTAACTTCTGGGATAGCATGATTCAGATTCGGTTGGCTGTTCAGAAAGTTGTGTAAATAGTATTGCTGCCGACGCGGCTCCCAGGTCCACGCAGGCCCACCAAAAAAAGACAGCCAGTTGGTTGGCGGACTACCATCAGGCATAGGTTCTACCCAGTGAAACCAGTCTGCTTTAGGGTTATCTCTTGATTGACGGCTCTCGATAAACCATGGGTGCTGATCAGAACAATGTGCAGGGACAATATCGACCATCACCTTCAGGTTGTGATCGTGAGCTTTTGCCAGTAACTGATCAAAGTCATCAAGAGTGCCGTACTCCGGATTAACATCGCAATAATCCGAAACGTCATAACCGAAGTCTTTCTGCGGGCTCTTGAAAAACGGGCTGATCCAGATTGCATCCACCCCCAGGTTTGCAATGTATTCAAGCCGCATAGTGATGCCTGGCAGATCACCGATGCCGTCGTCGTTAGAATCCTGGTAGGAGCGCGGATAGATCTGGTAGATGATCGCTGTTTCCCACCACTGAAGTGTGTTGCCAGTCATCGTTAACCGCCCTTCACCGAACCTGCCAACAGCCCGCGAATAAAGTACCGTTGCATGGAAAGAAAAACGATCACAGGAACTATCATGGAGATAACCGCAGATGCATTCAACAAGTGAAGTTGATCTTTAAATGTGCCCAACTGCTTCTGCAATCGAATCGGGAATACCAGGTCAGCAGAATCTGCAGGGCCAATATAGAGCGCCACAATAAGATCATTCCAAACCCAGAGGAATTGAAAAATACTAAACGATGCCAACGCCGGTACAGAC
>CAZQKJ010000025.1:0-20552 GCA_964593315.1 uncultured Granulosicoccaceae bacterium | reverse complement strand
GTATTCCAACCTCTGTTGGAGCGTTAGCTGCAGGCAGGTGAATTCAAAAGTGCGAGCTGCAACACAGGGAATGCGGACATAGGTCGAGTGTGATAAACCGACTACATCGCGTTTTATGTGGTTATGCTGCATAGCTGGCTGATAATTTATAAGTTATTTGTTAGGTGTTCCAGTTTCTTTACTCTGGTGCGTGTGATAATTTCGCTGAGAAACAGGAAAATCATATCCAATGATCAACGCGAGAAATCTCTGGAATCGGTGTTGTCGTTGCCTCCTGATGATTTGTACCATCAGCTCTCTTTTTGTATCGCTTCCGTCTCACTCGGCATCACGTCATGCACTTGTCATTGGTAACAGCGACTACGGAAGTGGATACAGTCTGGTCAATCCGCTTCGGGACTCCACTGCAATCGCCAATAAGCTGTCTGCCATCGGCTACAAGGTCCACGGAAATGGCCCTCTCCTCGATTTACGCTTAGAGCAATTCGAGGATGCTATCGACTCTTTTCTGGCGTCGTTGGAGGATGGATCTTCTACTCTCATATACTACGCGGGCCATGGTGCAGCCAGTGGTGGCAATAATTACTTAATTCCCATTCTCCCTGACGGTGTGAGACTTCGATCAGAGGATGACATTAGAAATCGATCAGTATCACTTCAGGGTATTCTGGAACGGGTCGAGTCTCGTAACCCAAATGGGGTTAACGTCTTCTTCTTTGATGCCTGCCGTGATGCGCCAGTCGATAGTGCCACCAGGTCTATCAATTTAACCGGTTTAACCTCACTCAACACAGCCAGACAACCACGAGGTAGTTTTGTCGGATTTTCAACAGAGTACGGGCAACTGGCACTTGACGGAGATATCTCCGGAAATAGTCCGTTTGCGGCTGCAGTACTAGACAACCTGGATACGACCTCGACTGCTCCTATCGAACTATTTTTCAAAAATATAACTCAACAGGTGTATGACTCAACAGATGGCTCGCAATTCCCCATTCAGGAGTCAAAGCTACGGGGAACTCATTGTATTGCCGAGTGTGAAAGTTTATCCGGCGTCAATGTTAGCCGCGAATTCGGATATCTGGATGTAGCTGCTACACCCGCTGATGCAGAGGTGTGCTACCGCATCGATAGCTGGACGACATGGAATTGCGGTGACCTCGTGCCTCTGCCACTTAACAAAGAAGTTGTGGTTAGGGTTACAGCGAAAGGCTACAAGCCCGTCACGACATCGCAAACACTAACAAGAAACCGCCAGCAGATATCTGTGACACTGGATAAAAATAGCAACCGAGCATTGAAAATTGCTGGTGGCGTAGCGGCGGCTGTTGCTATTGGAGCCTTGTTGATTTCCGGGTCTGGTGATGATGAAAGTAACTCCGATACTTACAACATTACCCTCGTGCCACCTCAATGACCGAGACATAGAAATAGGCTCATGATAGCAATCGAATATTTATTACGTCATTTTGTCATCGCACTCGCTTGCTGTGTTGCAATTTCATGTGGCGGTTCCGAAGATGCTTCACGCGTGAATGTCGAGCTGAGTAAGCCGCTTGCAGAGCGCCAAATACTGGCGTTTGAGAACAGTACTCTGCGGGCAGATATAGTTGTTAATGGCGGCCCGGTGCAATCTTTCCTGGTGTTTCCAGGTGAATCTTCGTTGAACGCTGATATCACGGGTGTAACCATCAATGCTAACAACAGCATCATGATTAAGTGGACAGAGATTCTAAACGGGTTCGATATTGAGATCTCTGATCAAACACAGTCCTTCTTTGCGGATGGAAATACGCGAATTGATGCGGAGCATGTATCAGATCAATATGATTATGATGGTGATGGTCAATCTAATCTTAGAGAACGATCTGAAGGACGGTGCGTTTGGTCTGCCACCGAAAGTTGTTTGGTCTCGGGACTCGATGTGCCAGAAGACACAACACTGGCCGAAGAGCCGCCACCGATAACTATAGGTGACGATTCTGGTAATGGAATTACGGCACTCGAAGCGACCGTTGATACGACGATCCCGGTCCCGGCTTTTGATTTTGATTTTTCTAACGCAGACGATATCACTGTAAACGGAGATTTTTCTGCCGGTAGCACACCTTGGGCAACACAAGTAGCTACATTGGTAGCCGATGGACAAACTCTTTGTTCAATTTTCCCGCCTAATGACGTGCAGATCTCGGAAAATCTGTTTTTCTATGGCATATCGTTTGACCTTGAACCAGGAAAATATGCTTTCACTTTTGATATACAGGCGGATCGTGAATCCATAGCGACCTTCGCACTGGTATCTCCACTCACACTGGCCTGGATCGACCAAGCTGTATCAGTGAATGAAACGCTGAGAAGCTACGAGATCTTTTATCAGCATTTTGAAGGAACCTTTCCGAACAGCACTTTTGCGTTTTCCGCTATTAGACATCCAAACGTGGAAACGACATACTGTGTCGACAATTTTCGCTTTCTTAAAGAAAGGTAAATGCCATGATTTTATTGCCGTGTGATAACAAGTTATAAAGACGTATTGAACACGTTGTATATCGAACCATCTTTGGATAACTCACTTGCCTGGTCGGGATGCAACGATATGATGAGAAGCTAACCTCTCAATAGAAAGCCGTGGCGGCTTGTAAAACAGTCTTAGAAAACCGAGCGTCTCACAATCACTTGTGAGACGCTGCTGCTCTGCATTCACGCTTATTTGACGTTGATAAACTGCTAGTTCTCAATATCGTTAGTAAGCAGGTTATCCGTCTGTTCTTCATTAGCCAACATCACTTGATCGAGCGATGAACGCTATCTTGCGTTAACATGGGTTTACTATCGGTTATGAAGTTTCCCGAGCGTTTACCGGAAAAACGCATCGTTAAGTTTTGACAGTTTGGCTGGATTTAGAGGCTTGCGTGACCAGGGAGTGGAAAATCCTGCACTCGAGCTACAACCATAGGCTCTAAAGTGAACTAGATTTTATTCCTATGGTGCGATTGATTAGAGGCGCTGATCAACTGTGTATCCCCGATGCTGCCAGGCAGTTAGCGGCGATCTATACCGACTTATACGCACATTTGGAGATGCAGGCGCTACACCGCGTGAGACCTTAGGAATAAGCAGGTGAAGAATTAGGGTTTTCCCTAATTGTGAAGCGAGAGTGCTGCGTATAAGGTAATTCCATCAGTGAATGACTGCTGTGGAATTAGCTACGGAAAGATCGATGAATATGCCAGCCTTACAAAGACCCATCTCAAGCCATCGACCGGGCCATCAACCAGACCATAGACCAGACCATAGACCAGTCTTGATAGACGCTGCTAAAGACAATCGTTTGTCTGGTATGTTCGGATCAAGCATATCAGACCGGGCTTCGCACTATCATGAAAGCGCTACAGCTACTTCGCTCGAAGATTCAGTTCAACAACGCGTAAAAGATAATCCGCAGGCATTTCGCAACTCGTTAGAGCAAGCCTTTGGTGGAAAGGCAGATCCGGCGGCTCTGGATAACATGGCATCAATGGCTGCAAACGGAAAATTGCCCTTGCCGGAGAACGTGGAATTTGTTGACGCAGGCATGCTCGGGCCTAATGCTCTGGGTGCATACGACGATGCTAATGGCGGCACAATCTATCTTGATAGAAGTCTGCTTAGCGATCCTAAGGCGTTGGAGTCAGTGTACACAGAAGAGCTAGGCCATCATCTTGATGCAGAGCTTGGTGGTCAGGATGCTGCAGGTGATGAGGGTGCGATATTTTCACAGTCTCTGTTGAAGGGGGCAATTGACGCTGCCGAGCTTGTATTGCTGAAGTCTGAAAACGATAGCGGGTTTATCGACATTGATGGCGAGCGAGTGGCTGTGGAGTTTAACGGTTACACAGGACCTGGTTCGAGTGTCGCGACCGGTGGTACAAGCAGTAGCTCGTCATCGTCAACGGGTAGTGCATCTTCTTCAACTGCCACATCATCTTATTCAGGTCCTGGTTCAAGTAGTTCGACTGGCGGATCAGACAGCTCCGCTTCGTCACGAAGCGCATCGTCTTCTGGAAATTCCTCGTCGCAATCCTACTCTGGTCCCGGTTCGAGTGAATCCGCTGGTGCTGCCGGGTCTGGAAGTTCTGGATCAGGCAACACGACATCTGGTGGCTCTTCGGGTAACTCCAGTCGCACAGCTAGTCGTGCTTCTAACAGTACCTCGTCTTATTCCGGACCCGGTTCCAGCAGCTACACGGGTGGCACTGAAAATTCGTCGAACCACACTCTGGCTTCAGCAGCTCCTGCTGGACTTACGGGAGCTGCGTTGGGTCTGGGTAGGGCGGGTTACACAAAGTTAGTGAATAACCCGGAACTGACTGTTCGCTATGAAACCACTCGAAGCGCGGTCAGTGGTAAATCCGGATTTTCCGACCCAGCTGCAACCTCTTTAGAAACACTGGGGTTCGATGTTGAACGCACTCCGAATGCGACCCCTCCAAACTCACGAATTCCAGGGCCGGGCGACTCTCGCAGTTTATACAACACCTACAACGGGGATCTTGCAAGTGATGCGATAGCCGACCGTTACCGTGCAAACCCTGCGGTCACTAACGTTGTTACAGAATTCCGTTACGATGCCAACCTTGACCCTGTGCCAGCGTCTGTAAGAAATCATGACCAACTGGGTGATAGGCGGGTTGATGTTCGTGTTCAAATTGAACATCCGACGGATCCCAGATTGAATCAGGTAATAGAGATCGAGTCGAAGGCGACCCGAGTAGTCCCGAGTTCAATCAATGAATCGCAAGTGGCTCACGATGCCGCTCGACTGGTGCAAAACGGAAACCTGCGTGGCGCAGGTCAGGCATTGGAAAGTGTTGGACGTGTAGCAAGACCTGTTGGAGTGATTCTGGATACCGTTAATGTTGTGAGTGCTTATCGCGCTGATGGCAATCAGATTGGAGAGAACACCGGTAGAGCAGTATCCGGAGTAGCTGGAGGAGCTGCTGTTGGTTGGGGTGGTGCGGTTGGCGGTGCAGCTCTTGGCACGATGATTCTTCCAGGCCCGGGAACAGTCATTGGTGGTATAATCGGAGCAGCTGCCGGAGCATTTGTGGGAGACGTTGCGGGTCGAGGCATTTTTGATTCGGTAAAAGGCTGGTTTGGCGATTAAACACAAACAATGAAATGGTCTTCTCGTGTGCGTAACCTGATTGGTGGTGGTAAAACCTCGCCGCTCACCCAGGCACTGCAATCCTATCCGCCGCTGCAACTTCCCCATGCGGAAGATCCGCTTGCGCTAACCGAAACACAAACAGAAGAAAACCTCGAGGTATGGTTGCAGTTGATTCCTGAACGCATAGACGCGCTTAGGTACTTGCTTAGTCAGGCAACCAACAACATAGACTGGCCAGAGAATTTTCCGCATGGCGAGCCTTCATTTGCAATCATCGCAGCAGTTCATCAGTGGGCGTCACAAGACTGGTCGGATGTTGCTGCAGTAACACAGTCAATTTCAGAAAAGCCATGGCGCAACGCTCGTCGTGATGGGTCTTGCATCGCCTTTTCAATGACTGCAGACATTGCCATAGTGATTGGTGAAGTCATACGCGCGGGTCGACCTTCCTGGTCCTGGGGGATTGATCGTGATCCCGCAAACATTAACGACCAGATGGGCACAGTTAATCGGATAGTGTTAATAAGTCACTGGATTGGTGATGCTGAAAAGCAAGTGGAGATTGACGTAGAAGAGATAGTGGCCCAAACATTCGTTAAGTCACCGCAGCAAAGCTGGTTCGTTGAAGACAACTGGTCTCGACTGGCGTCGGAGTGCTTATCAGGCGCACACGAAGGCGCCGGGTTACACGATTGAGTCGATTCTTTTATGCCCAGGGAATATGCCCAGGGAAAATACCCAGTGAAAATACTTAGAGAAGTTCCTCTCCATGCAGAAAACCAGTTATGGATTTGTTAAGAGAGATTCCAGAAAACGCGATAAAGCCGTCAATTTGACGCAGGTGGGAGCAGGCAAAGCCCGCTATATTGCTTGTTTTGCGGAGTTGGTTTAGGCGAAATTTCCGTCGAGTGAACTTTATCGTCAATTTAGTGCCTTAGCAGCAGAGTCGACAACAATACCGCCATATTAATAATTTGAAAATAGTGTGGCACTGCGAGACCCCTTTATCCTTGATTTTGGTAGAATTAGAGCAAGAAGGGCCGTATTTGAGCGATTCCTCTTAACTGCGCGGTGATCAAATTTCCGCGTGCCTTATTGAAACACCAATGAATACAAGGGCTTGTGCCCATTTGGAGAAAGTAAAATGAGTCAACTACCAAAGCACCTGAATAGGCGCCACCCGATGTACAAAGCGATTTTAACTGGAATTGCAGTGAGTGGTCTTGCGCTAGCTGGTTGTCAGAGCAAGTCTCTCGACGGCGTAAACCCATGCGCAGCTAAGAAAGCTGTTGCTGGGGTTAATCCATGCAACCCGTGTAATCCTTGCAACCCGTGCAACCCATGTGCTGCAAAAGCATGTAACCCTTGTAATCCATGCAACCCATGTGCTGCTAAGGCTTGCAACCCGTGCAATCCTTGTAACCCATGTGCTGCATCTGCTTGCAATCCATGTAACCCTTGCAATCCATGCAACCCGTGTGCTGCGAATCCGTGCAACCCGTGTGCTGCTGGCAACCCATGGCCTTGCAATCCTTGCAGCCCATGCAATCCGTGCAACCCTTGCGCGGCTAAGAGCTAAGACAGTACCAACGGCAGGGATGGCGTTTTGCCTCCCTGTTGTCTACCCGCAAGATCCTCTACTGCCAGACCAGCTACCTGCCGGACACGTCTGGTAGCACCTGAGACTCTATGGCCTGACCGACAGCCGGCCACAATTGGCTTGTTCAGCTCAATACCTGGTGGGGCTACTCGCCCGTACCACTTGCATATACCCGCGCATTCGCCATCAAAGCACCCACCCCGGTGTTGTCGATCCGATTTAAATCTACGATCCCATGCAGGCGAATCCCACACCTTTTTCAAACCACCGGTTTGCTAGCTTTCAGTGCTTAGCAAAAGTGCCTGCCGATATTAAACGGCGCTATCCGAATTCGAACCATTATCTCAGTACTTTGAGTGGCTGTTTTGCGACTGGCTCTACTAGTTAGAGTAAGCTGTCCTTTAAGTTTCGTTAAAGCGCCCCAAGATCCTTCTGATGGACAGAAATCGGATGAACAAAGACCTCTCGCTTCAAGACAGCATCCTGATTGTCTCAGGCTTTGTTTTGCTGATGTGGTCGGTAAAACTTTTCGAGTTAGCGTTTAACGCGAATCTATATAACCTTGGTGTCTTTCCATTAGCAGCGAGCGGGTTAGTCGGTATCTTTACAGCGCCATTGGTGCACGGATCGATCGAACACGTCCTGGGCAATACGTTACCTGTGCTGTTACTGGGCAGCATGCTGATTTATGGATATCCAAAATCGCGCTGGTGGGTTTTATTAATTGTATGGTTCGCATCTGGTCTGGGGGTTTGGGGTTTTGCCCGTGAGAGTTTTCATATCGGTGCCAGCGGGCTCACCCATGGTGTATTCTTTTTTCTGGTGCTGGCAGGTATTCTTCGCCACGATAGTAGATCCAGTGCGTTGTTGATGATTGCATTTTTTATGTATGGTGCGATGTTTTGGACGATCTTTCCCTATAAGCCAGAAGTATCCTTTGAATATCATTTGTTTGGCGCAATTAGCGGTGTTGTCTGTGCGCTGGTGTTCAGTCATCGGGATCCAAAACCGGTGCGTAAAAAGTACTCGTGGGAAAATGAGTCTGTTGATACTGCCTATGAAGAAGATCCGATTATTGGCGATCAATGGAGATCGGGCGACCAATCGATGGAAATTGATCCCGGTGCTGGTCGTTAAGTGAGGCAGTAAAGCAATTCAGTAGTAGTTACTGGTTTTGGAGTGTTTCGTGAGTCTAGCAATCGTACTAGCAACATTGGTTATGGTGCTGTTTTGGGTACTCGAGAAATTAGTGAACAAGAACCCAAGAATTTCTGATGATGTCGCCGATCAATAGTTACGTGTTGAAAATGAACAAGCTATGTCCGAAGAAGGTGGCAAGAAAAATAAAAACAGCGGATCCGAAAAGAGCTCATAATAAAGCGCTTTCAGCTCGACAATTTATAAGCTACTGGTATTGTGGTTTCGCAGTCTCCCAACTTAGCCCCTGGTAAAAGTAGCTTAAAATTGCGACGGAAGCGGGCGATAGAAAAAAGCCTGGTGCAAACTGCAGCCAGGCTTTAGGGGTGGGGCAATCTATAAAGTGCTACGCCGATACAATCAGTGAACTGCACACCCGTCTAACGCCGTTTATTCTCATCACTGATCCTTCGATCATAAACTTGGTCCTTGTATTCTCAACAGTACCTTTAACCGTAGCCGTGTCATCTGTGATTGAAATTGAAATTCCTGAATTTGAACCTGGCTTCAGTGAGTTTTCTGGCAAAGGATTAGTAGTGCAAGGCATCATACGAATAGCGGTTCGCCTTGTTGACTGAGGGTAGTTAATGGGTTGCACCGTTGGTTTCCTGTAAAATTAAGATGTTTGATTTTCCTGGCTGAAGCTTCAGACGGGCACTGGCAGATGATTTGGTTGTTTATTCATAAATGGCTTCCTGATGCACCTTCATTTTCCGGTTTGCCTGGGTCATTACAGGCGCTATCTTGAACGGGTCTATTGACGCGATTCTCCCTAGGCGCTTTGTGGCATTGCCTCGCAATTTGACAGTGTAAACAATTGTGGTTGAAGCCACTGTGATCTCCTGCGGTTACACCGGGTTTGGTGGTTGCTGCCATTGTGTTTCCTGTCGGTGGATACAGTATCGATCATCAATATTTCCGTACTTTTTCCCGAATAATACGGTTTTGTAAATCAGGCTGTGCGGCCCTCTTTGTTGAAGCGGAAGCTTGCATAGTAATTGCACCACTGGGGTTTGCGCTCCGTTGAAAACCCAGTGTGGCTCTGGCTCTTGAGGGCACGTCAACGGGGCTACACTCACTTTATCTGGCATATCTATCTGCGATGATGGCTTTCGGGCGACTACAGGGCATCTTGCTTCTGGTTTCTAAAAGCCGGAAGCATGGCTGTTTGATTTTGTTTTTCTGCAGCTTCTTTTTTCCGTTTCACTCATTGGCCTCCTGGCAGGACCCATTGAATGTTGGCGAAATTGAAACCACAGCAGCTACCGTGTTATCACGTTATTCCACAGGTGCCACCGATCAATCGACGACTTCGTCCCTGCAGGATGGTGACTCTATCGGCACACGCAGGATTTACAGTGCGTCTGGTACGCAACATCCTCTCGGCGTGCAAGTGCTCTCGATAGAGCTTAAAGAACAGAAGCATGTAACGGATCAATCGTCTCGCCTGGCAGAGGTGTTTCTCTTTAACTACCCGCGCGCGGTGACGGAACTGCACTTGGTGGATGTTGAGAGTAGTGAGGTGCTATCTACGCGCGATATTGACAGCGTTCATCTGCCTCTTTCAGATGCAGAAATAAGCTATACCCGTAAACTCATTTGGAGCGATGCCGAGTTTAGAGAACGTATACAGCGAGAATTTCAATCGCTAAATGCCCTGGAGGCCAGTGCGGGTATGCCTGTGGAATCGGCTGATTTACAAACAAGAGTTTCTATCTGGGTGCCAATACGGCGTCAGGCCCATCAGTGTATGCGTAATCGTTGTGCACTGATCTCGCTTTTCACTCAGGATAATCATAGTTTTTCGATCGAACCGGTTATCGATTTGATGTCTGGTGAAATCTACCTTGATCTTGTTCAATGATCAGGCTCTTGCTTGCCATAGTGCTTGTCAGTGCTTTCTTGCCGCGAGTAGCACTGGGCATATCCTGTGATGCTGATGTTGCAGGTGAACCGCAGTTGCACAATGTAGAGGCGACTCCGTTTAGATTTCAGTTTGACAGTGGTGCTACCTGGGAGCTCTGTTGGCATGTGGACCCTGCTGCAGGTCTGGTGTTAAGCCGGGTTTATTATGCCGCTCCAACTGAAGCGTTGCGGCAGATATTTGATGCCGTGTCGATTGGGCAGATTCTTTTTAAATACGATGAAGATGAAATTGAAACACCGCTACTCAGTGAATACGGATTAAGTGGGTCACATGACATTGATGATAATAATCATCGATGTGCAGAGGGTGAGCTACTGTCAGCTATAGATGGCAGCCAGATTTGTAGTCGCGCACGCTATCGTGATCCTCTGAGTAAGGTGAGACGCAGTGAGTCTAAACCGCGTCATGAGGTGACTCTCGATAGATGGTCTCGCATCGGAACACATGAGTATCAACAATTGTGGCGATTGAGTGAGGACGGTGAGATCAAACCGTCAGTGATCTTTTCCGGCACGGTCAATCGCTTTACCAATGATCCCGATTATGGTGTACGCCTGGGTGATGTTGAGCAATATGCATCGAGCGCTACATTGTTGGTTAACTGGCGTCTTGATTTTAATATCAATGGTACACCCGCCAATGATCGGGTGGATGAATTGCAGTTCTCTCCGGCTGAAAAAAATGCAACAGAAAATGCCGGCTTTGCTCGGGATATCAGTGTTGAAGCAATCGAAAATGAATCGATGCGTGTTACCAATCGTGAGCACTTTCGAGGCTGGCGTATCAGTGATGCCGATCAGTCCAGTGTAGATTCCAGTGGTGTCTCGGGTGATACGGGTAGCCGCATTGGATATTATCTGGATCCGCAAGGTGCAGGTCATCGTGTGGTAAGTCAGACACATCTGTGGTCAGAGTTTGATTTTTTTGTGACCCGTCGAAAGGCGTGTGAACAACTGTCGTCAGATAACACAGCACGCCATCAGGGCTGTGCTGAAGGTCTTGATGCTTTTGTCGATGGTGAGTCTCTATCCAGCGCTGATACGGTGGTCTGGTATTCGGTAAGCAGGCACTTTAGCCCTCGATTAGAAGATTATCCGGCAATTACTGCCACTGAAATCAGCTTTACTCTGGCGCCGTTTGATTGGTCTGCTCAATCTATGTTCAGTGTAGATCCCGCAGTAGTAGATAGCCGGCCTGAAGCGGTGGATGAATGACAAGCACATCCACTACAAGGCTTATACAAGTGTCCAGTCGAATTCACAGCATGATCGGGTGGTGTTGGCAATGCGTGCTGTGCGTTACTTTGCTTGTGATATCGGGCTTATCAAATAATCATGCTATTGCAGCCGCACTTGAGTGCCCTGCTGAGAGCAGGATATCAGTAGATTTTGAAAACGGCGCGGGTTGGGATATGTGCTGGCAGTCAAAGCAACGTGAAAATATTGTACTTAGTGATATCTACTATAAAAGTGCAGACAGAGAACCTTATAAGGTGATGAGTAGTCTGCGTCTTGCGCAACTGCATGTTACTTATGATGACAATAAAGTTGCCTACAACGATGTTACCCAGTTCGGGCTCGGAGGTGGGTATGTGAGCACACTAACAGAGTCTGATTGTATTGGTGGTGAGCTCATTAATATAGGTGATCGTGCTGGAATGTGCAGACGCGTTTCAGATGATAACACCGCCTACAGTGCTGCCAATCATTCAAGGCTCGCAGAGAGTCTTACGCTTTTTTCAATCTCTCAAATAGGCGCTTATGCCTACATAGTTACCTGGAAATTTTTTGATGACGGTTCGATCGCACCGTCAATTGGTGCAGCGGGCTCATTGCAACGCAGTTCGGATGTTGCTGATTCACCTCATGGCCGGGCGCTTGGCGGAGTTGAAGGCAAGTCATATCTTTCTCACACTCACAATTATTACTGGCGCATCGATTTTGATCTGGGTGATGAGGCCACCGATGACAGAGTCAGTGAAGTGAGCTTTCCAACAGATCAAAAGGGCAGGCGTGCCCGCACTGTGGAGTATCTGGATAGTGAATCTGCAAGAAAAGTAGATTCGGAAAAACTGTTAGCCTGGTACATCACGGATGGATCAGATGATATTGCCCAAACCTCCGGCTATGTGATTGAACCGCTAAGCTACGGGCATAAGTTGGTGCATAAAGAGACAGAGCCATTTACTGACTTTGATTTCTTTGTCACCAGGCAAAGTGATTGCGAGCGCTTTATCAGTGAAAATGCCAAATTCAATCCTGATTGTGGTGAAGATATTCTGCAGTTCGTTAACGGTGAATCTCTGATCGATCAGGATATCGTCGCCTGGCATCGAGTTTCATTTCATCATGTTCCGCGTAATGAAGACCGTCATCGGATGCATTCTCATTGGGATGGATTTTTTATGCAGGCGAGAAATCTATCTGCCAAAACCCCTGGACACAGCGGGTTAATCGATAACCTGCCGCCAGTGGTTGTGAGTCTGCCAGATCAAAGTAACACTCTCGCAGAGCAGGTTGAGATAAAAATAGTGGCGAATGATCCCGATGGAGATGAGCTGCATTTTCACGCCAGTGGCTTGCCAGCGGGTATCAGTATCAGTGAGACCGGTGAGATAAGTGGAGAAATTACCAGGTCTGGCAGCTATCAATCGATAATCACAGTCAGTGATTCTGTTCATGTATCCACGCTCAGGGTTAACTGGCAAGTTGGCGGCGGTGGTTTGGGAATTTTCAGTCCGTTGATCCTGGTGATGTTTGGAATGTTCCGTTTAGGGTTACATCGACTTAGCCCAACGCTTGTGTAACTGGTGTGCTTGCACTCTGGCGCGAACATACTCCTCGCCGGACTTAAACGATGGATACACGCCACTCTGTCAGCATTTGTCGAATGAAAGCTGATCGCACCCGTAGTGGCTTTAATGGAAATCTGTAATAGCGGGTATTGGCCGGCAGCTGGTTATCTCGCTACCGGTGTAGATGGCTTTATGATTGACATAACAAGTACATAAATCGACCCGCTCGATAGTTCTTATGTACGCGCGCCACGAGAATTCTCAGTAGCCTGCATTTGGCAACTTATTGGCGTGAGGGCATCTAATGGTGTTAACGGCCAGAGTAGATGATCAAACAATGATTCGCGCTCTGATGCTACCCATGCTTGGTTTGCAGCAAAAATAGTTGATGTGTAAACTGAGAAAGCCTTTTAGATGTTCTACGTTGAGGAATGTTATGTCTTTCAAATCATTGCTGAGTCATATTGCGGTTGCAGCAGTTCTTCTTATGCCTGTGGCTGGATCGACTATGGATCTTTCACCTGCACCGGAAGGCGCTAAAGTTTATATCGTGTCACCTGCAGATGGTGACGAAATTGAAGGGCCGGTTACTGTGATCTTTGGCCTGTCTGGTATGGGTGTAGCTCCCGCAGGTGTTGATAAAGAACACACGGGTCATCACCATCTTATCATTGATGCGCCATTACCTGATCCGACGATGCCGATCCCTGCGGATGATAACCATAAGCACTTTGGTAAGGGACAGACAGAAACTACAATTGAGCTGGCGCCAGGTAAACATACCTTGCAATTGTTGCTGGGTAACTTCATTCATGTGCCACATGCAGACCCGGTTGCCTCTGAAATTATCGAGATAACTGTAAAGTAGATTGATCTTCTGTTCATCGGTGTTGCACTCTGTAGCACCGATTATTTAAAGCCCTACACTTACAACTTACAGAACTATTTGTTGCTTAATTGGTAACAGTCCCAAGTCAGCAAGTGACTTTGAAACCAGTTGTAGTGGTACCTGATGTCCCATAAGCCTCAGAAGAATAATGATTTCAAGCCTGACATTCCCAAGTTCCGGAGTTGTACGCAGCGGTGCTGCAGTTTTTCAATCGCTTTTTATGGCAGCTGTAGCACTATTTATCGCCGGTGCTGTTAATGCTTCGGAGCCCGACGATGAAGTAGCCGAACTCAGTATGAAAATGCTGGCGGTATTCGGTGACGAGAAATCTGTATACATAGATAAGCTCGCTGCATTGGAAGATAAATCACTGATACCGACATTTGTACTCGGTATGCGATGGACTCGTGGTGACGGACGTATAGCAAAGGCGCTCTCTACATTGGCAGGGGAAGAAATATCTACCTGGCACCAGGCCTATCAGTGGCAGGAGCGTCATCCGGAAATTACTCCTCACCCAAGCTTTCGCGACTTAAAGCTCTGGTACCTTGCCAAGCGTGATAAGCGATTTGTTCCATTGTTTCAACCGCCACATGGGACTCGGGAAAAAATGCGTATCCGGTTTGAGGAGGTTGTCTGGGGGGGAACGCTCTATGATGGCATTCCACCGCTTGAAAGCCCGTCAATGATAGCGGCCGATGACGCAGATTACTTACTCGATGATGATTTAGTTTTTGGTGTCAATATCAATGGGGATATTCGCGCCTATCCATTAAGAATAATGGGTTGGCATGAAATGCTTAACGACACCATTGGTGATGTGCCTGTATCGCTTGCGTATTGTACGCTTTGTGGCTCGGGTATTTTATATGAGACACAGGTTAAAGGGCGCGACAAGCCGTTTGATTTTGGATCATCGGGGCTGCTCTATCGATCCAATAAGTTGATGTTGGATCGCGAGACAGCGAGTCTGTGGAATCAGTTCAGCGGTGAGCCTGTTGTGGGCTCTCTGGCACAGAGCGGTATTAAGCTCAACATTAGACCCATGGCCATTACCACCTGGAGCGATTGGAAATCACGCAATCCGAGAACAACGGTTCTGTCACTAGAGACAGGCTTTGCGCGTAATTACGATTCAGGTTTTGTGTACCACCGCTATTTTACAAGTCCGAATCTCATGTTTCCCGCATCGGTGGGAGATGAGAGTGTTGTGGCACGTAAAGATTATATATTCGGACTCCGGAATATAGCTGGCAGCAAAGCATGGCCGCTTGAGGTGTTTGGCGACAAACCAATTATCAATGACAAGGTTGGACGACAGTCAGTCGTGTTGATTGGCGATATCACCAGTCGCTCGGTGCGAGCTTATGAGCGTGACGCCAATGAAGTATTCGAACTCATGGCAGATAACTCATTAGTGACTAACGAGACTGTATGGGAAGTGCAGGAGAGCTTTCTTGTGTCTGCCGATGGAAAATCAAAGCGAGCACGGGTTGCCGGGCACCTGGCGTACTGGTTTGCATGGGACAGTTTTGTTGGTTTGAGTAGTGAGCTTTATCAGGATTAATGCTGAGTCCTCTGCTCAAGGCTGCATCGACAACAGTAGCGTGTCGTAGGAATACTGATCATTCTGTTAAGAGGTTTACATGAATCTCATCCTGCGCTTTTGATCAGATGAAAAAAAACCAGACAACGAAAATGTTGCCTGGCCAGAGGGAGGATGAATCTATCTTACTGAATAAGTACTTTCGTGAATCCTGTGCTTCTTACTCTGGCCTGTGGCCAGTTCAATGGGATACAGGATAGGGGTGCTGCTTGGATAGTGTTTTCGTGGTGGGTCTCCTTTTTTTGCGATGTCGAGTCAGTTTGTTTAGAGGTGTGTTTCCTGAACACATGACTAGTATCGAATATGAAGTATTCGAGCGCCTTGCCTGAAATTTAAGCATTTGTATAAAATTTTTAGTGAACCTTATTGTTGCTCGCCGCGCCGGCTACGGGAATTCGGCCTTGTTTTGGGTGCGCGAGCGAGGCCAACGGCCAAAACCGATAGGAAATAGTTCACTTTTTTTGCTCTCCAGGTACATGGAATTCTGCTAAAAACACAATAAGTTATTGTTTTATATGATATAAATCAATTCAATCAATTTTGTTGACAAATCTGTGTGTCATGACATAATCACTTTATTGTCATGACACATTAATTGCATGACGACTTCAGAACTTTCCAAAGTACAGCGTCATGGAGCAGAAAATGATCAATAAAATTAGCAAGGCAAAAGCAGGCAGTTTTCGTCAAACCCGATTGGCAGCACTACTGCCAGCGCTAATACTTGCCGCGGGTTGCGGTGGTGAGTCAAGCGATAGTGTGGTGAATTCGGTACTGGCCAATGACGGCCCGGTGGTCACACCCACTTCCAATGTGGCGATCAGAACTGATCTGCCGCAGCGCATAATGAATCTCAACGAAGCGGTGATAGTGCGGGGCACAGTCAGTGGCCTGACCAGTGATCTAATTTCGAATGGCGGGCGCGAGTTCACTGCTGATTTTCAACTACCTTTTGATGTCGAGCACACTATACATTTGTCAGTTTATAGACAAAGTGACGAACTGCTGCTTGGTACTGCGCGTCAGCAGCAGTTTACTTCTACTGCATCGCTCAATGTTTATTTCCCTGAAAATGAAATCAATGTAGACATAGATTCTGATGGTGATGGCTTTAGTAACATACGGGAGCTTGAAGATGGATCAGATCCGTATGGTCGTAATGGTGATTATGATGCTGACGGTACGCCGGATACGATAGACCTTGATGATGATAATGACGGTGTTGCCGACGCTTCTGATGCGTTTCCGTACAACGCGAATGAAACCGTAGACACAGATCAGGATGGAATCGGTAACAACAGTGACCCTGATGATGACAACGATGGCGTCGACGATGACCGTGATGAGTTCCCACGCAACGCTGCTGAATCTGTGGATACCGATGGGGATGGTATTGGCAATAACGCGGATACAGATGATGACAACGATGGTATTTCAGATGCCAATGACATCAACCCGCTAGACGCCCAGAGTGCTTTTGATACTGATGGTGATGGAATCGGTGACGCTATCGATACCGATGATGATAATGATGGCGTCGACGATATCAATGATCGTTTCCCGCTGGATGACTCTGAGTCTCTGGATACCGATAATGATGGTATCGGCAACAATGAAGATACCGATGATGATAATGACGATACCCATGATTTGGGTGATCCACAGCCGTTAAATCCTAATATCACCGGTCGTGAAGATGCTGACTTTGATGGCGTGCCGGATATTGAAGATGCCTTCCCGACTGATCCGAATGAATTTAATGATCTGGACGGCGATGGTATTGGAAACAATGCTGACACAGATGATGACGGTAACGGCATACCGGATAATCAGGAAGATGCATTAGCGATTATTCCTCGAACGGCAACAGCTCCGACAATAGACGGTGTTTTCTCATGGCGCGAATGGGGTGATGCAGCCCGTTGCGATAATCAGGGTAACTACCTTGGTGTGACCCACATTATTGCTGATGAAAATGGCGATGAGTTTACTGATAACTCCTGGAGCAGCTCGCACTGGCGTGCAATGCATGATGGCAACTTTCTTTATATTTTGGTAGCAGTAGAAGACGAGCCATTTTACGAGCGTGTTAGTGACTCTACCAATATCTGGCATGATGATTCTGTTGAAATATACTTTGATATTGGTAACGAAGGTGGCACATCTTATGACTCCAATGATTTTCAGAAGGTGTACTCATTCAACGGTTCTTCGACTGGAAGCAGCTCTTCCTCGCAACTGAGAACTACCTTCGCCACCAGTCGGCTCACTGACGCTTCATCTGTGACTACTTCGTACTACGAGATCCAAATTGATATGAATTCGATCAATGTACCAATTTCCAATATCTTCGGTTTTGATGTTCATATTAATGACGACGATGACAGCGGTGATCGCGATACTAAATGGGCCTGGTTTGCACCGGCTGGTAACGACAGCTCGTGGTTTGATCCATCATTGTTTGGTCAGGCTGTACTCGCGCCAGATGTAGGTTCTGCATACTAACAGTGGTTCGATTAATAGTTTTTTTGTAAAAGCTCCAGTAGCACCTCGGTGAGTTTGAGGGAGATATTATTATCTCCCTCTTTTTTGTTGGGGTCAGACGCATTCGGTCTGGTAAAAGTTTTCGATTCTCACATTAGGCTTACGCAAACGAAAAAGCCGCGAACTCACGAGTTCGCGGCTGCGAGTTACAAGTCTATACGGGCTAGAAGCCTGCAATCCCCACAAACATGCGTGGGACAAACAGCTCAGTATCTACAATTTCAAGGAAAAACTGCCGTTCCAGGCCGCCCTGGTCATTGATGTAGTACTGTGCGATTCGACTGTCATTATTGACCACCTGATACAAGTACGGGTAGGCCACTTCTGCATCCAGCACGCCGCCGCCGTTTTGCGTGTCATCGCCACCAACACCTGCACTGCCGGCCAGTGACTCTAGTCTTGTCAGATCACCCTGATCGCCAACAGAGTAGCTGGTGATAGTGCCGTCCGGAGTGTTGCTCACATAGGCAAAATCACCGTTAGGAGTTTCAACGAACTCTACCCAGCAACCAAAAGTGAAGCCGGTTACCAGAGGATCACCTTCAATACCGGAGCTAAGAGAGATACCAGTCAATGCGCCGTCATCTTCTATACGGTAAGACGACAGTGCGCTCAGCCCGGGAGCGCCATTGTTGCCCTCAGACACGAGCAGGATGTCACCATTGTCAGTTGGATACAGATCTGTACCAAATGGTTGTGGTGTGACACTGCTAATAAAGCTCTCACTGATTGGCAGACGATTTCCATCAAGACCGATAGTGATGATTTCATTGGTGCGACGCTCGGTCACGACCAGAGAAGTGCCATCGGATGAGAATTCGATTGAACCCGCATTAGCCGCAATACCTGGCATTTCAGAACCCGCCAGTTCGGTCAGCGTACCGTCATCTGCTATAGTGAAACCGATGATGCTTGAGTTGGTGCGGTTTCTGTCGTCTGGCAGAGTGTCGAGCTCCGCACCGCTGTCGTCAACAAAGTTGCCGGTGTTGGCAACGTAGAGAATGTTGTCATAGATAGTCAGTGATACCGGATTCTGCGCACCGGAGCTACCAGAGGTAGAGACATTAAGCGATGCGGGTGTTAGTGAGTAGTCATCATTAATGCTAAAAGAGCTGATCGACTCACTACCGGCGTTCACTGCAAATACGAACCGCTGATCTTTTGAGACAATCAAAGGATCCTGTGACGCTAACGGGTTAGCGCCACTGTTGCGAATGTTCTCACCTACACCACCGGTGTCATAAACACCAAGCTGGTTTAATGAACCGTCTGTGCCTCTGGCGTAGGCTACCACCTGGTTGACGCGATCCGGCTCACTCGCAGCATCGCTTGCCGCAGATATTTGCTGCGACGGATCATGCTGGTTGGTCAGGGCGTACATAGCGCCGACGATTCTTACGTCCGCATCTGTCGCGCCGGTGTTGCCTGCATCATCGTCCGCCTGTACGGCGTCGTCATTAATTCCGATGACCAGGTTGCCGTCGTCGTTAGTCGACAAGTTAATGTTGACGTCTCCGCCATTGGCCAGGTCATTCTGCAGGCTATCCAGCGTGTCGCCTCCGCAAGCTGCGAGAGAGAGGATGACAGCAGCACTTGCGAGTCCCCGAGCCAGGTGAGGTGGTCCTTGTAGTTGTTTAAATGTTTTCATGATTGTCTCTAATTAAAGTGAATAATGAAGTAAAGGCCTTAGAATGAAACAATGCCCTGAGTGTTTTGGACTGGTAGATCGCCGCTGACAACTTCAACTAAAGTCAGGTTGCCTTGATCAACCGCATAGACACCAACGGCACCAGAGAGACCGAACAACTGATACAGGTAATCACCGTCGTCGGTTATATCCAGATCAATCCAGCCATCAGTAGTCTGAAAAGCGGTAGCTCCGTCGGTAATGTTGGATCCGGCACCAGTACCAGACGCTGCGACTTCATTAACGAGTTCTATGTTGCCAGACGCATCAGTGAATCGATAAGTAGAGATGGACGCATCAATAGCGTTGCTGACGTAGAAATATTCGCCATCAGGATCAAGTACTATCCAGCAAGAAGTTAATTGACCTTCGCCTCGAGTTGCAGATTGTCCGGCAATAAGATCCAGTTGAATGCCAGCCAGAGACCCGTCACCACCCACCTGGTAAGTAGAGACCGAACCTGATTGCAATCCTGGAAAGTTTGGCGGATCACCTGCAGCTGTGAACTCTCGCGCTTCGGTGACAAGGGCAAATGTACCGTTAGAGCGATCTACTACTTCAAAGCCGATTGCGGATGGCAGATTTCTGTTCTCAGCGTTGCCTTGCAGTGTTGATGTTGCTCCACCGGTGGAGAATTCAGAAGGTATTCCGTTTTCATCAATGGTGAATGCCGTCATTGAATCTTCATTGCCACTGGCAAGTTGGTTAGAGCCTGCATTAATACTGGCGACTAGAAGTGTTCCGCCATCAGGGGAGAATCTTACTGCCGATGGGCGGTTTTCAAGATAGCGACGTGAACCTGAAATTGGTGTTAGGTCGCCATTGCTGAATGTGTATCCATAAATTGAGCCTTCCTGATCTGGTTCACCATTGAACTCGCCGTCTGCATCGATATTGGTTACGTAGACGATGCCATCGTTGAACGCCAGGCTGTTGGGTCCGGTGCCGAATGAGCTTTCTGTATCTACCAGCTCAAGAGACATGTCGTCATTAACACGCATCACAGAGATAGTGTCGCTGCCGGCGTTAACCGCCATTAGGTATTCGTTGTCAGGAGTGTTGATAATTGCATAAGCAGAGATCAGTGGATCAAGACCTTCCGCTCCAACGAAAACTCTGACCGCTTTCAGTCTTCCAGTACTACTTGCCGTTGCAGGTT